>CALEOJ010000135.1 GCA_937910425.1 uncultured candidate division WPS-2 bacterium | reverse complement strand
CTCATAACCGTGGCCGTCGTGGTCATTGCGCTGGCGATCGCCCAGCTTGTGCTGCAGCTGCGGCCGAACACCGCGTTCGTGTCGCTGTGAGCCGCGCCGCGGCCCGCATCGCGGTGACCGGTGGAAGCGCGGCGCGCTCGTTTCTGCGGGCCGAACTCGACGATGTGCGGTTCCTCACGCCGGAATCCGGCGAGAATGCCGAAGCCTTGGGTGATGCCGACATGCTCGTGTTCGTCGCAGACGTAGCGGAAGCGCCGGACGGCGCACGGATCGCGGCGCTCGCCGATACGGCGCGTTCGCGCGGGATCCTGGTCGCCGCGCTCATCGTCGGCGGGGACCGGCGCCCCGGGCCTTCGCCGCTCCTCGCGACGTTGCGCGAAGCGGCCGACATGGTGATGGTGGTACGCGAATCCGGCGACGTCCAAGCCGTCGTCGCGGCACTCCGATGAACGTGCCGTTCGCCGATGGCAGTTCGGCTACCCGGTTTCCGGTATGACGCGAACAATCCGCGGGGAGCTAGGCTCAGGTGGGATGTTCTGCAGCTGCCTCCACGCGGAGGAATCACACCATGAGAACGGCTGTCACGCTCTCCATCGCGACGATACGGGCGCACTGAAACGCTGCCCATGCCGCCGCAGCCGCGACCGCGTCCGCGACGGCCCAGATTATCTCAAAGACGCGGTGCGGCTTGCGGCCGCGAAGGCGAAGCGGCGAGTGTAGTCTCGCGGGGTCGGCTTCTGCTCTATCATGGCTCTAGCTCGGTCGTCGGCGCCTATTCGCCTTGATCGGCACGTTGACGGCTGCGCTCGAGCAAAGCGAGTCGGATGCAGCCGGAGCACCGGTCCAGTCGGCACCGGCTTGATGCGTTTCCGATTGATCGCAGTAGGCTACGACATTGTTGAAGCCATCGTAGTCGTAGAGCCTGGTAGGGCGGAACGTTCCCTGCGAGGTGGTCGTCTGGGCTTCTCCGACCGCGACGGTGTTGCCGTTGGCGTCGTAGGCGTAATCGGTCTCATACCCCCGCGCATCTGTCTGCGCGCGATGGCGACGGCATCCTTGACAAAACCTAGGCCTAGGTTTACGATGCGCTCCTGGAGCTTTGGAGACTGCGCCAATCCGAAATGACGATCAAGACAAAGGCCCGTAGCGGCGTAACGGATGCGGAAATCGATGTACTGCTCAGGCGTGCGGCTGGACGCAAGAAGACTCCGACGAAGATTCGTGCGGCAAAGTACGACAGTGAGCGCGACGTACTCGTCGTCAAACTCTCGACGGAGTCGACTTTTGAAGTTCCGCGCGCACGGATCACAGGCTTCGCGCATGCCGATCCTGCGGCACTCGCCGATTTGACGATCAACCCGGGCGCCGAAAGCCTCTGGTCGGCGAACGCCGATGACGGCGTGCTCCTCGAGCAACTGCTCGCAATCGCGTTCGGTGAAAACTTGGTGATGACGGTCGGAGCGCGTTTCGCCGCGCGGCGCCGGTCACCGGCGGGCTCGGCGGCGTCGCGCGAGAACGGAAAGAAAGGTGGGCGCCCGCGGAAGAATATTCCGGCCACGCGGCGGAAGAAATCGGCTGCGTGATGACTGAAGGTGAGCTGCTCTGGACGCCGGACCCTGCTGTCGCCGAGGCGTCGGCCGTCAGCCGCTTCATGCGGTGGCTGGCGGTGGAGCGGGGGCGCTCGTTTGCGACGTACGAGGAGCTGCGGCGCTGGTCGGTGACCGACCTGGACGGGTTCTGGGCGGCGGTCTGGGATTTCTTCGAGGTGCAGTCGTCGCGGCCGTACGAGCGCGTCGTGAGCTCGCGCGCGATGCCGGGCGCCGTCTGGTTCGCCGGGTCGCGCGTGAACTATGCCGAGCACCTGCTGCTCCACGAGCTCGTCGCGGCACCGGGGGAGCCTGCGCTCGTCCACAGTTCCGAGCTGCGGCCGCTCTCGTACGTGTCGTGGAGCGAGCTCGGCGCGTCGGTGCGCGTCGTCGCGACGCGGCTGCGCGAGCTCGGCGTGCGGCCGGGCGACCGGGTCGCGGCGTACATGCCGAACATTCCCGAGACGGTAATCGCGATGCTCGCCGTGACCGCGATCGGCGCGGTCTGGTCGTCGGCGGCGCCGGAGTTCGGCGTGCGCACCGTGATCGACCGCTTCGCGCAGATCGAACCGAGCGTGCTGTTCGTCGCCGACGGCTACCGCTTCGGCGGCAAGGACTACGATCGCGCCGCGGAGATTCGCGCCATTCTGGCGGAGCTGCCGTCGGTTCGGCGCGTCGTGTGGCTGCCGTATCTCAACCCCCGTTTATCCGCTGCGATCCCGGGCGCGATCACGTGGGCGGAGCTGCTCGACCATCCGCCGATCGACGCGGCGTCGTTCGCGTATGAACGCGTCGCCGAGGATCACCCGCTGTGGGTGCTGTTCTCGTCGGGGACGACCGGGCTCCCGAAACCGATCGTGCACGGTCACGTCGGGACGCTCGTCGAGCACTTGAAGAGCACCGGGCTCGGGCAGAACCTCAGCCCATCATCGCGCATGTTCTTCTACACCACGACCGGCTGGATGATGTTCAATGCGCTCGTCTCGGCGCTGGTGCAGGGCGCGTCGATCGTGCTGTACGACGGGCACCCGGCGTATCCGACGCCGGCGCTGCTCTGGCAGCTCGCAGCCGACGCCGGCGCGACGTCCTTCGGGGCGAGCCCGACGTTCGTGCAGATGATGCAGAAGATCGGGCTCGTTCCGCGCGAACGCTTCGATCTGTCGCGTCTCGAAAGCGTGCTGCTGACGGGGTCGCCCGTGACACCGGAATCGACGGCGTGGTTCTACGACGCGGTCAAATCCGATCTCTGGGTCACCTCGCCGTCGGGCGGCACCGAGCTGTGCGCGGGTCTGGTCGGCGGGTCGCCGCTGCTTCCGGTGTACGCCGGTGAGATTCAGACGCGGCTGCTCGGTATGGACGTGCACGCGTGGAACGATGCCGGTGAGGACGTCGTCGGCGAGGTCGGGGAGTTGGTTGTCACCAGCCCCTCGCCGTCGATGCCGCTGCGCTTCATGAACGATCCCGGCGACGCGCGCTACCGCGAGACGTACTTCGAGCACTTCCCCGGCGTGTGGCGCCACGGCGACTTTATCAAGATCAACGAGCGCGGCGGCTGCTACATCTACGGACGCTCCGACTCGACGCTGAACCGCTACGGCGTTCGCATTGGCTCGGCGGAGATCTACCGGGCCGTGGAGCAGCTCGACGAGATCGCTGATAGTCTTATCGTCTGTCTGGAGCTGCCGGGAGGGGCGTTCTACATGCCGCTGTTCGTGCGGCTTAGCGAAGGCGCGACGTTCGACGACGCGCTGCGCGAGCGGGTCGTCGCGAAGCTGCGCACGGATTGCAGCCCGCGACACGTCCCCGACGAGATCCACGCCGTTGCTGCGATCCCGTACACGCTCACCGGCAAGAAGATGGAGATCCCGGTTCGCCGCATTCTGGCCGGCACGCCGCCGGAGAAGGCCGCCAGCCGCGAAGCGATGATGGACCCATCCGCGCTGGATTGGTTCATCGCGTTTGCCGCTTCGAATGGCGCGTTGGTGGCGCACCCTTCGACAAGCTCAGGGTGACGATGCGAGGAGGGCTGGGCGGCGGAGGCCGACTTGGGTGCGTTGTTCGAAGGCGTGGGCGAATTGGAGGAGGCCGCGTTCGTCGCGGTAGCGGCCGATGATTTGGACGCCGACGGGGAGGCCGTCGGGGGTGAAGCCGCAGGGGACGGAGATTGAGGGGTGGCCGGTCATCGTGATCGCGGTGCACGAGCGCATCCAGTCGAGGTAGTTCTCCATCTTCACGCCGGCGATCTCGGTCACGTACGGCTGCTCGACGGGGAACGGCGGGACTTGGTTGACCGGCGCGATCAGGAACTCGAAGCGCTGCATGAACTCGTGCATCCGTGCGAAGATCTGCGCGCGAAGTCCCACCGCCTCCGCCACCTGCGAGCCGGTGAGCGCGCGGCCGACCCCGACGTTCCACACGATCGTGTCTTTGAACGCACCCGGGTGCTTCTCCATCAGGTCGCCGAAGTGGTTCACGAACGACACGCCGCGCAGCGTTTGAAACGCTGCATCGGCGCCGCGCAGGTCGGGTGACGCTTCTTCCACCTCGCAGCCGAGGCCGGCGAACGCCGTGCGCTGCGCGACGATCGCGGCCGTTACGGCCGGGTCGACGGGAAGGCCGCCGAGGTCGGTGCTCCAGGCGACGCGCGTCCCCGTGAAGTCGCGCTCGAGCGGATCACCGAAACGCTCGCCGCCGTCCGGGAGCGCGATGGGATCGCGTGCGTCCGGGCCCGCCAGCACGCTGAGGTACAACGCGACGTCGTCGACCGTGCGCGCCATCGGGCCGGAGACCGAGAGCGTGTCCCAGGCGTCGTACGAGGGCCACTGCGGAACGCGCGCGCTCGAAGGGCGCAAGCCGACGACGTTGCAGAAGTTCGCCGGGTTGCGCAGCGAGCCGCCGAAGTCGCTCCCGTCGGCGAGCGGGACCATCCCGCAGGCGAGCGCGACCGCCGCCCCGCCGCTGCTCCCGCCGCACGTCTTCGACACATCGTACGGGTTGCGCGTGTTCCCGAAGACGGTGTTGAACGTCTGCGAGCCGGCGCCGAACTCCGGGACGTTCGTCTTGCCGATCGAGATCGCGCCGGCCCGGCGCTGCCGCTCGACGATGATGCTGTCGACCGCCGGCACGAAGTCCTTGAAGATCGGCGAGCCGAACGTCGTGCGCATCCCGCGGGTGACGAACAGGTCCTTGTGCGCGACGGGCAGACCGTGCAGCGGTCCGAGCTCCTCGCCGCGCGCCAGGGCCTCGTCGGCGCGACGCGCATCCGCCGTCGCCTCGTCGGCGTGCAGCGTGACGATCGCGTTGAGCTGCGGGTTCACGCGCTCGATGCGCGCGAGGTGCGCGGCCATCACCTCGGCCGCGGAAATCTCTTTCGCGCGGATGCGGCGCAGCAGCTCGCGCGCCGAGAGAAAGCAGAGACCCTCCGACGTCATTATCCTGAGTAACCGCACATTCTGACATAAAATGGGCTCATCTTCGCCGTCCTTCCTGGTGCTTACGTCCTAGGACCCCGCGTCACTCCCAGAACGATAGCCGATACTAGATGATATGGTAGACTTGCTGCCGTCGTTCCGCGGAGGGCCTCCGGGGGCCCGGCGGTTGTTCGATACGCTCGACGAGGGAGTGGTGATTCAGGACGCGGACGGCACGGTGCGCGACTGGAACGAGGCCGCGCTCCAGATGCTCGCGCTTACTCCGGAGCAGCTCCGCGGTCGCGCGCAGGTCGACCCCGGCTGGCAACTCCGGTGGGAGACGCATGCCGGCCCATACGATGCGAGCGAGCCAGTGCGATCGCTGCTGCGTCGGGTCGGCGAAAGCGAGCGCGTCACCGTCGCGATCTGCGCGAACGGCGCGACAACCCGTTGGATCGCGATCGCCAACCACGTCGTTCGCGACGACGACGAACCCGCGCGCGAGACGATCGTCTCCACCATGACCGACGTTACCGAGCAGCGCGAGACCGAGCGCGAAAACGCGCGCTATCGCGAGATCATCGGGACGCTCGACGCATCCTACCGCATCCTCGAAGAGAGCCCGATCGGGATGTGCAGCGTCGACCTCGACGGGAACGTCCTGCGCAGCAACATGGCGTTTCTCGCGCTCGGCGGGGCGGAAGCGACCTCGATCGTCGCGATGGTCCCCGACGAAGACCGCGCCACGCTGCGGCATGCGTTCACGCGCCTGATGGAAGGACGCACGCCGTCGGTGCGCATCGAGACGCGCGTGCGCAAGCCGACCAGCAGTGAGGTGTGGTGCGAGATAACCGCGGTCGCGATGCGGCAAGGCCTGCCTGACGCCGCGATCCTGCTGCTGATCAACGACGTCACCGAGCGGCGCCTCCGCGAGGTCCGCCTCCGCCAGCTTGCGGAGATGGATCCACTGACCGGGCTGCACAACCGGCGCAGTTTCGTGCATGCTCTCCGCGAGCGGCTCACAGCGCTCGAACGTCCGCGCCGCGCAGGCGGCGACTGGGCCTTGCTGCTGATCGACCTCGACGGCTTCAAGGACGTCAACGACACGTGCGGACACGCCGCCGGCGACGCCGTCCTCGTCGCCGTCGCCGCGGCGATCCGCGACCGCACCCGCCTCGACGACACCGTCGGCCGGCTGGGGGGCGACGAGTTCGCGGTCCTGTTCCGCTCCGGAATCGAGGACGCCGTCACGATCGGCGAGCAGATCATCACGAGGATCGCCGTGGCGGCGCGCTCGGTTCCCGGCACGCCGCCGGTCTCGGCGAGCGTCGGGATCGTGCGTTTGCGCCCGGCCCGCCGCGCTGAGGAATTGCTCGAGGCCGCCGACGACGCGATGTATCAGGCCAAGCGCGCCGGCAAGGCGCGCGTCGTCGAAGCCGCCCCGTAGCGCTCAGCGCACGGGCGGGCCGGTGCGGGCGATCGTGCCGTCGACGAAGCGGACGGCATCGATGCTGCACGTGATGCGCGCGGGTGGTCCGGAATCGCTGAGCTCGGCGAGGTTGATCCGGTCGGCGGTCGCGCCCGGCTCGACGCGCGCTTCAGCGATGTTGGTGCGCGTCGCGTTGATGTCGCCGAACGCGTCGTAGAACGCGAACCGCACGCGCACCGCGGTGATCGCGCGATCGCCGGTGTTCGAGACGCGGAGCGCGTGATGGACCAGCGTGAGCCCGTCGGTTCCGCGGCCGTCGGAGAAGCAGCCGTCGATGCGGACCGGTCCCGGCTGTCCGGCGACGTCGGTCGGGATCGGCCGCGCCGCGGTGAGCCGTAGCGCCTCGCCCACGGCCGGGACGGTGGCGGTCGGGGCGCCGCGCGCGATCCCCGCAACGGCAAGGGACGCCGCGCAAGCGGCAACGATGAAGACGAACGGACGCACGCGATTCCTCCGCAAGCTGATATGACGAGACAACGCAGCCGAGGCGGTGATGGTTCGCTTCCGCTGGCACTCTGCCGGCAGTTCTCGTAGACGGCATATAGTTGGCAGGATAACGAGAGACGGCGGTGCCGGACGATGCGAACATGGGAGCATCCCTTTTCACGAAAGGAATTCCCGTGACCGTGTTTCGCATGAGGCGAAGCATCGGGGCGGCTCTGATGGTACTCGCGTTCGTCGTCGTCGACGACGACCGATGCGTCGGGACGCTTCTCGTTCGTTTCTTTGGCGCCCGACACGTACACGATTGCCGTCGGTGCGACCAGCGGCTACGACGCAGCCTCGATCAGCGGCGTCACCGTTCAAGCCGACCAGAACCTCAGCGTCAGCATCAGCCAGCCGGCGAAGCTCAAGCAGATCGGATCGGTCACCTCGCGTGCCGCTTCGGCGCTCGTCAAACCCGGCACGACCGCCGACGTCTACTCGATCAACGCGGTCACGCAGGACAAGGCGTCCGGCGTCGGCGGCGGCGGTAACCTCAACACCGCCTGGTCCGCCATCGCGACGGTCCCCGGCGTGTTCATCACGCCCAACCTGACCGGCTACATCGGCGCCGGCCCGGCGATCTCGATCCGCGGCGGTGACTACGACCAGATCGGTTACGAGCTGGACGGCGTCCCGGTGAACGACGGGTTCAATTTCACCGGAGCGCCGGTGGGCTCGCTGCTCCCGGCCAACTACGCCGGCGGCGGCGTGTCGCGGTATCTCTTCCCGCAGTCTCCGTTCGGCCGTCCCGTTGGCAGCGACATCGCACCGGACCGGCGCGGGATACGTTCCGTCGGATTACGAGCTCGCGACCCCGTACGATCCCACGTTCCCGGCCTTCCCGTTCAACATGTACTTCGAGGCCCGGATCAAGATCTGAACCCCCCCTCCGTCGAGCGGCCCCCCGAAAGGAATCGGGGGGCCGCTGCGGCGATCTACCGGCATGATACCGAGAATCGCAGCCGTTTTGTTCGCGTTGCTGCTTGCCGCCGGCCCGGCGGGAGCGCAGCAATCCTCGCGCGACGCGATGCGCGAGCAGGTCCGTGCCGTCCTGGCGACCGCCGGACAGCGCTCCGACGTCAACGCCACGTTCACGCAGAGCACGAAGAACCCGTACAACTTCTTCGCTTCGATGACCGGGCTGCCGAACTGCGACTCGCTCGAGGTCGTGGTCAGCGTGACCGCGAGCGACACGATCGGCTTTCGCATCTATCCGCACTATAAGGGCGGCTACATCAACCTCGGTAAGGCGAGAGACGTGAACGGGCTGATGCGCAAGCTGCTCTATTACAGCGATCAGAACTTCCTGTTCTGGGGCGCCGACGACAGCGGCGACGTGTTCACGGCGTACACGTTCACGCTGGAGTCGGGATTCCCGAGCGATGCGATGGTGACCGTCCTGCGCAGCATTCGGAATACCGACAAGTTCGTCGGCGCCATGCGGCCGTTCATCGACGGATCGGTAGCATCGTAGCGAAGCGGGAACAAGGCTCCTGATGAGCAGTACGCTTCGCTCCGCCGGTGTGCTCGGGGCGGCATCCGTCCTCGCGGTGGCATTCGCTGCGCCGACCGGCGCGCAGACGGCGCCGGACGCGCGGCCACCGTGCGTGCGCACGCTCGTCGCGGTGGAGGACACGCTCGATTCGGCCCGAGCGAAGGGCGGCGAGGTCTTCAAGTTTCGCCTCGTCGAGACGGCGCGGGCCGCCGACGGCACGACGGTCCCGGCGGGGACGCTCGGGTACGGCATCGTGTCGAACGTGCAGCACGCCGACCGTGGCGGCCGGCCGGGCTACCTGGCGCTCGAAGCGCGCTTCTTCGTCCTCGGGGACGGGAAGCACGTCACGGCGATCATCGACTGGGCGACCGACGAGGGGTCGACCGCGGTCGGGAGCACCGCGAACGCGCCCTACCTGCTCGGGCTGATCCCACTGGTGGGATACGCGGTCGGCGGCTACGACGCGATGCACCACGGCAAAGACGCCACGATCCCGCGCGGGACTCGCGTCGGCGTTTTCATCGGCGACGACGCCGCGCTCGGCACGTGCCGTCCGCTCGCTGCCGGCGAGTCTGCGCCGGCCGCCCCGGCGACGCC
>CALEOJ010000134.1 GCA_937910425.1 uncultured candidate division WPS-2 bacterium | reverse complement strand
AAACGCCGCCATAAAGGCGACGGCGACCAATAATTTCATGATGTCTCCATACCGACGTTCACAGCAACGTTTTTTCTTCGGATGCGCGCAATAGGATCGGCTAGTTCAGGTCTTACCTTAACCCGGATTCGCCGGATGAATGCTGGAAATACATCTTAGCACGATTCGTCCACGCGTGAATACTACGTCCTCGCGCGACGACTCCCCGCCGTCAGTGGATGAAGAAGAGGCCGGCGATGCCGACCACGTAGATCGCGAGCACGAGCAGCGAGTCGATCCCGGCGCCGAGCAGCATCTGCTTGGAGCGCAGGATCACGCCGATCACGTACACGGCGGTGAGCAGCGCGCCGAGCGCGGTCAGATAGAGATCCGGGCCTTGCGCGTCGGGAAGTAGTGGCTGATTGCTCAACAGCGTGCCGAACAGAAACAGCACCGGCAAGAACGCGTTGCCCGCGATGATGTCGCTCATCGCCAGCTCGTAGCGGCCGGCGCGCACCGCGGACAAACCGGTCGTGAGCTCCGGCAGCGCGGTGACCGCGGCGAGGATCGTCGCGCCGAAGATCACGCCTTGCATGTGAAAGCGCGTCGCGACCACGTCGCTGCTGAGCGCGAGCACGACGCCGCAAGCGAGCGTCGCCAGCGCGGCGAGCGCGAACAGCGCCACCACCTGCGAGAGCGGCCGGCGCTGCGGTGCGACGAACGCCGACGCCTCGGCGATCTCTTCGCGCGCGATGCGCCAGCCTTGATGGTCCTCGTGGCGCTGGATCAGAAAGAGGCTCGCGATCCACGCCAGCAGGATGGCGATCTCGGCCGGCGTCGTGCGCGCGTAGATCAAATCGCGCGGCGAGAGCGCACCGAGGATGCACAGCATGAGGATCGCGATGAGCACGAGGCCTTCGAGCGCGATCGTCAGCGACGGCACGAGCGAAGACAGCGGCACCTTCGAGCGCAGGCCGGGACCGTCGAGCAGCACTAGGACGACGGTCTGGATCGCGATCCCGCCCAGAATGTTGCCGACCGCCAGCGACAGGTTGTGGCTGTAGACGCAGCCGACGATGATCGCGACCTCGGGCAAGTTGGTGGCGACCGCCAGGAACACGGCGCCGCCCATACCCTCGCCCCACCCGAAGTGCGCGTCGATCGCGTCCGTCGTGGCGGCCAGCACGCCGCCCGCCCACCAGATCAGAACGCCGGCGGCGATGAAGATCGCGATGATCACCGGCGTCGCGAGCGTGCTCACACGGCTCTGTTTCCCCGTCGGCGCCGTCCGACCCAAGAGAGCGAGGCCTCGGCGGCGATAAAGTGCTGGCGGCCCGCGACCGAATAACTTCTACTGACGACCTCTACCGTCACGGGAGCATTTGCTTGCACAAATGGATCGATACGAGATGGAACCGAATCACGGCTAGATCGTTGGCTTTCAAAGCCAATCCGGTTGACCGGGACATCGTAGAGTCGTACTATCCGCGGGACACGCGGTCGAACCCCGACATCATCGTACCCGGCGTCGCCGAACGATGCATGCGATGCGATCTCGCTCTTTCCGGCGCCTCTGGGATCGCGCATATCTGGCGACTCCGCAGCGGCATCGTCGCATCGAACACACTCCTCACGCTCTGCGACGGCTGCGACGACACGTTGCGACCTCATGCCTTTGCAACGTTTTCCTTCCTGTTGACCGTCGAATAGCAGGGTCATATGGGGAATCCCCGGCTAAGCCCATATTCGTTGGATGAACCCGCGAAAATGATCTAAGGATGGCCTGATTTATTCGGCGGCTATTTTCTGATACAATTTGTTCATGACGAACAAGCAGATCACGCTTGCGACCGCCGGTTTTGAACGCTATTCCAAAG
>CALEOJ010000133.1 GCA_937910425.1 uncultured candidate division WPS-2 bacterium | reverse complement strand
CGAGCGCGCGGTTGAGATCGAGGACGTTCACGCGCGGCTCACCGAGCAGGCCGAACTGACGCGGCGTCACGTGCGCGGCGACGATCGCGTTCAGGCTCTCGAGCGACATCGCGCGCGCCTTCGCGACGCGCGGCGCTTGGTAGTACGCACCTTCGGGCGAGATGTCGGGATCGATCCCGCTCGCGCTCGAGGTGACGAGATCCATCGGGATCGGTCCCGTCGCATCCGGGTTCGCCTTCTTGAGGGCGGCGATCGCACTCTTCGTGCCGTCGATCAGCTTCTTGCTGGTCGGGCCGAAGTTGGTGCCGCCGGTCGCAGTCGGGTCGTAGCCTTTGCCCGCAGCCGACGGGCGGGCTTGGAAGTACTGCGGCTTGGTGAAGTTCTGACCGACCAGTTCGGAGCCGATCACGGTGCCGTTGGCACCGGAGATCAGCGAACCTTCGGCTTGATGATGGAACAGCAGCGTGCCCAGTCCCCAGATCACCAGCGGGTAGATGAGGCCCAGTGCGATCACCGTGACGATCGTGTAGAGCACCGACGTGATCAGATGGTGGAGGGTGCTGTCGCGCTCGGGCGCGGTCTGCGGTGTGGTCGACATCGTTAGCTCGCTCCGGTGAGGTGAAGGACGCCCAGGATGAGATCGATCGCCTTGATCCCGATGAAGGGCACGATGATCCCGCCCAGACCGTAGATCAAGACGTTCTCGCGCAGGACGGCTTCCGCGCCGCGCGGGCGGTACGGAACGCCGCGCAGGGCGAGCGGGATCAGCGCGACGATGATCAACGCGTTGAAGATGATCGCCGAGAGGATCGCGCTGTGCGGGTTCAAGCGCATGATGTTGAGGGCGTCCATCGCCGGATACGCCGCGACGAACATCGCGGGGAGGATCGCGAAGTACTTCGCAACGTCGTTCGCGATCGAGAACGTCGTGAGCGAGCCGCGCGTCATGAGGAGCTGCTTGCCGACCTCGACGATCTCGATGAGCTTCGTTGGGTCGGAGTCGAGGTCGATCATGTTGCCGGCCTCTTTGGCCGCCTGGGTCCCGCTGTTCATCGCGACGCCGACGTCGGCTTGCGCGAGCGCCGGCGCGTCGTTCGTGCCGTCGCCGGTCATGGCGACCAGGCGGCCTTCACCCTGCTCGCGCTTGATCAGCGTCATCTTCGTCTCGGGCGTCGCCTCGGCGAGGAAGTCGTCGACGCCGGCCTCGCGTGCGATCGCGCTGGCGGTGAGCGGGTTGTCGCCGGTGATCATCACCGTGCGAATCCCCATCGCCCGCAGGCGGTCGAAGCGCACGCGCGTGTTTGGTTTGAGGATGTCGCGCAGCCCGATGCAGCCGAGGATGCGCCCGCGGTCGGCGAGCAGGAGCGGCGTGCCGCCGGCGCGCGCGATGCGGTCGACCTCGGCCGCGAGCACGTCGGTCTTTCCGCCGCCGTTCTGGGAGACCCAAGCGCGGACTGCGTCGGGGGCGCCTTTGCGCAGCTGCGAGCCGTCGGTGTAGTCGACGCCGGACATGCGGGTGTAGGCGCTGAACGGCACGACGACCGCGCCGGCCGGCAGGACGGTGCTACCGTCACCCGCACCCTTCGACAGGCTCAGGGTGACAATGCTGCGGCCCTCCGGCGTCTCGTCGGCCAGCGAGGCGAAGTACGCCGAACGGTAGACGATCGTCTCGTCGGCGCCTGGTGCGAAGATGATCTCGGTCGCCTGCCGGTTGCCCAGCGTGATCGTCCCGGTCTTGTCGAGCAGCAGCGTGTCGACGTCGCCGGCCGCTTCGACCGCACGGCCCGACATCGCGAGCACGTTGCGCTGCAGGACGCGGTCCATCCCGGCGATCCCGATCGCGCTCAGCAGCCCGCCGATCGTGGTCGGTATCAGGCAGACGAGCAGCGCGATCAGCACGACGACGCTGGGAGTGGCACCGGCGTAGATCGAGAACGGGGCCAGCGTCGCGACCGCGATCACGAAGATGATCGTCAAGCCGGCGAGCAAGATCGAGAGCGCGATCTCGTTGGGGGTCTTCTGGCGCTGGGCGCCTTCGACCAGCGAGATCATGCGGTCGAGGAACGACTCGCCGGGGTTCGCGCTGACGACGTAGACGATGCGATCCGACAGCACGCGGGTGCCGCCGGTAACGGAGGAGCGGTCGCCGCCGGCCTCGCGGATGACGGGCGCGGACTCGCCGGTGATCGCCGACTCGTCGACGGTCGCCGCGCCTTCCACGATCTCGCCGTCGGTCGCGATCAGGTCGTTGACCTCCGCCACGACGCGGTCGCCGCGGCGCAGTTGTGTCGCCGGAACGCGCTCCTCCCGCCCATCGACGAGACGTCGGGCGATGGTGTCGGTCTTGGTGCGCCGCAGATACTCCGCCTGCGCTTTCCCGCGGCCCTCCGCCATCGCCTCGGCGAAGTTGGCGAACAGGACGGTGAACCACAGCCACGCGGAGATCGCGATATCGAACGATGCTTGCCCGTTACGCACGTCGCGGAAGGCGTAGAAAATCGAAACCAGCGCGCCGACCTCGACGATGAACATGACCGGGTTGCGCAGCTGGACGCGCGGGTTCAGCTTGACGAACGACTCGCGGATCGCGGGGAACAGGATCGAGCGGTCGAACAGCGAGCGCGAGCGGCTAACCATTAGAATTGCTTTCCTTGCTGGTTCAGGAGGTGCTCGACGATGGGGCCGAGCGCGTCGGCGGGGAAGAACGTGAGCGCGCCGACGATGAGGATCACGCCGATCAGCAGCACGACGAAGATCGGTGACGTCGTCGTGAACGTGCCGGCCGTCGCGGGGACCGCGCGCTTGGCGGCCAATGCCCCGGCAAGGGCAATCACCGGGATCATGATGGCGATACGGCCGAACAGCATGACGACGCCGCCCGAGACGTTCCACCACGTGTTCGGCGAGAGACCGGCGAACGCGGAGCCGTTGTTGTTCACCATCGACGAGTACGCGTACAAGATCTCACTGAAGCCGTGCGGCCCGGCGTTGTTGAGCGTCGCCAAACCGGCCGGCAGGACGGAAGCGATGCCGGCAGGGACGAGCGCGAAAACCGGCACCACGAGCGCCGCTAGGATCGCGAGCTGCACCTCACGGCGCTCGATCTTCTTCCCGAGGTATTCGGGGGTACGGCCGACCATCAGTCCCGCGATGAAGACGGTGAGGATCGCATAGTAGATGATCCCGTAGAAGCCCGAGCCGTCGCCGCCGAAGACGACCTCTCCCATCTGCATGTTGAACATCGGGATGAGCCCGCCGAGCGCGGTGAACGAGTCGTGCATCGCGTTGACCGCGCCGCACGACGCGTCGGTCGTTATCGTCGCGAACAGCGCCGAGGCGGCGATGCCGAAGCGTGCTTCCTTGCCCTCCAGGTTGCCTCCGGCGACGCCGAGCGCATGCACGATCGGATTTCCCGCCGCTTCGGCTGCGTACGCCGCCGTGAAGCCCGCCACGAAGAGGGTCGTCATCGCGGCGAACAGCACCCAGCCCTGACGCTGGTCTTTCACGTAGCGCCCGAACGTGTACGTCAGCGCACCACCGATCAGGATGATGCACACCAGCTCGATGAGATTGGAGAAGCCGGTCGGGTTCTCCCAAGTCGAGGCGGAGTTCGCGTTGACGAAGCCGCCGCCGTTGGTGCCCAGCTCTTTGATGATCTCTTGCGAGGCCATCGGACCTTGCGGGATCGACTGCGCAGCGCCCTCGAGCGTCTTCACGGTCGTGTAGCCGCTGAAGTTCTGCGGCACGCCCTGCCAGATGAGCAGCAGTGAGCCCACGACCGCGATCGGAAGCAGCACGTAGAGCACTGCGCGCGTGAGGTCGACCCAGAAGTTACCGATCGTGGAGGCGCTGCGGCGCGACAAACCACGCATCAGCGCGATCGCGATCGCGATACCTGCCCCTGCCGAGACGAAATTGTGCCACCCGAGGCCCGCCATCTGCGAGAGATAGCTCATCGTCGACTCGCCGGAATAGAACTGCCAGTTCGTGTTGGTCATGAACGAGATCGCGGTGTTCCAGGCGAGGTCGGGCGCCAAGTTGCCGAAACCTTGCGGGTTAAGCGGCAAGAACGCCTGGACGCGCAACAGCACGTACAGATAGAGAAAGCTCACCAAACTGAACGCAACCACGGAGAACGCATAGGGCTTCCAGCCCATCTCGCGCGCCGGATCGATGCGGCAGAGGCGGTAAATCCCGCGCTCGACCGGCGCGAGCACCGGCGAGAGAAAGACGCGCTCGCCTTCGAAGACCCGCGCCATGTAGGCGCCGACGGGCTTCACGAGGAGGCAGACGAGCGCGAAAACGACGGCGGCTTGCAGCCACCCCACGACGGTCATTGAATCGCTACCTCGTCAGAAACGTTCGGGACGCAGCATCGCATACGTCAGGTACACGAGTGCGGCGATTGCCAGCACCAGGCCGACGAGCAGATCGGTGCTCATATGTTCTCGCAGCCGATCACGTAGCGGTCGAGCAGCCAAAACGAGACCGCCGAGAGCACGATGAGGCCGATCTCGAGCACGACCGGGTTCATCGCTTCGCCTCGACGCGAATCGCCGCAAAGCGCTCGGCGCTCAGAGAAACGAGCGGGCAGATCGCGACGAGCAGAATGATCCACAACATCATGCCGATCGTACGCCTCGCCCAGGCCGCCCGCCATCCGCCGATCGGCCGAACCTTTCGGCTCCAGGAATGCGGATCCGTCTTCGGCGGTTGCGCCGAAAAGCTCGGCCGAAAGGCCGGTGTTGCAGCCGCGGATCTACCTCTATAGTGGCGGTATGTCCGCTTGGATCGAGATGGCTGCATTCGTCGCGATTCTGACCGCGCTCACGCCGGCGCTCGGCGGATACATGGCCGATGTGTTCACCGGCCGGCCGACGTGGGCGCACCGCGTGCTCGGACCGCTCGAAGCCCTCGTCTACCGCACGTGCCGCATCGATCCGGCCCGGGAGATGTCGTGGACGGAATACTTGGCGGCCGTCGTCGCGTTTACCGCGATCTCGGCCGCGGCGCTGTTCCTGCTGCTCGTGACGCAAGCGGCGCTCCCTTTGAACCCACAGCACGTCTCGAACCTCACGCCGCTGCTCGCGCTCAACGTGGCGATCAGCTTCGCGACGACCACGAACTGGCAGGCCTACTCGGGAGAGACCGCGCTCGGATATCTCGCGCAGATGGCAGGGCTCGCCTGGCAGAACTTCGTCGCCGCGGGAGTCGGTCTCGCCGTCGCGATCGTGGCGATTCGTGGCTTCACGCGTTCGCGCGGGACGACGATCGGTAACCTCTGGGTCGATCTCACGCGGTCCCTGCTCTACGTACTGCTGCCGCTCAGCGTCATGGGAGCGCTGCTGTTCATCTGGCAGGGCACGCCGCAGAACTTTTCGCCGTACGTCACGGCCACGACGCTGGAAGGCGCCCATCAGACGATCACCGGCGGCCCGATCGCCTCGCAAGAGATCATCAAGCAGCTCGGCGTGAACGGCGGCGGCTTCGTCGGGGCGAACTCCGCCTCGCCGAATGAGAATCCGACGCCGCTGACGGATTTCGTCCAACTGCTGGCGATGTTCCTGATCGGAGCGGGGCTCACCAACACGTTCGGACGACTGGTCGGCGACGTGCGCCAAGGCTGGACGCTCTACGCGGTGATGCTGGCACTCTTCGTCGGCGGCTTCGCCGCGGTGTGGGGTGCGGAGCACGCCGGCAACCCGCTCGTGCACCAGCTCGCCGTGGCGGGACCGAACCTCGAAGGGAAGGAGACGCGCTTCGGCGACACCGCAAGCGCGCTGTCCGTGACCGTTGCGACCGACACATCCAGCGGCGCGTCGAACGTCGCATACGACTCGCTGATGCCGATCTCCGTCCTGGTGGCATTGGTCAACATGCAGATCGGTGAGGTGATCTACGGCGGCGTCGGGAGCGGGCTCTACGGAATGATCCTGCTCGCGATCCTCACGGTGTTCATCGCCGGGTTGATGGTCGGCCGCACCCCCGAGTATCTCGGGAAGAAGATCGAGCGCCGCGAGATCGTCCTGGTGGTGCTCGCCGCGCTCGTCCCCGCGGTGACGATCCTGCTGCCGGCGTCGATCGCACTGATCCCCGGCCTGTCCGCGACGGGGAACGGCGGACCGCGCGGCTTTGCGGAGATCTTCTATGCGTTCACCTCGGCATCGGCGAACAACGGGAGCGTGCTGGCCGGGCTGGGCATCCAGACGAATTTCTACAACTGGGCGACGGCGATCGTCATGCTGGCGGGCCGGTTCGGAACGCTGGTCGTCGTCCTCGCGCTCGCCGGCGGCCTCGTGCGCAAGGCGCGCAATACCAAGACCATCGGCACGCTGAGCACCACGACACCGCTGTTCGGCATCCTGCTCGCCGGAACGGCGCTGATCGTCACCGCGCTCACGTTCATTCCCGCCGACGCGCTGGGCCCGATCGCCGAAGCGCTCCTGCTGCGCGACGGCCGAACGTTTTGAGCGCACGGCCCGCCCGCGTTCGCGCAAAGCGACGCCCGACCCTCAAACACCGCCCGAGCTCACCCTGAATCGCCACCCATCCTAATGTCACACTGAGCTTGTCGAAGGGCGAACGATCGCGCGAAGCGACGAATCGTGCCCCAATCGCCGCGAGTCAGCGCCTCGTTCTTGCGCACCGCTTTGGGGTGGATCGTTCGCCCTTCGACAGGCTCAGGGTGACATCGGGTTTGGTGGCGGTTTATGGTGAGCACGGGCGCGCTGGGACGTCACGGCGACGACGAGTGGGATTTGAATCCTCGTCTCTTTTGTGACGATCGTTCGCCCTTCGACAAGCTCAGGGTGACGTCGGGGTGGGTGGCGGTTCAAGGTGAGCGCGGGCGCCCGCGTTCCGGGGGGAGCCCCCGGGGTGTTCGCCAAGGAGAAACGTCGAATGATTCGTTTCTCGGTGTTCCTGTTCGCAATCGGAGTCGCCGCCCTCGCGCCGGCGATCGCCTCGGCGCAGTCGACACCCGCGCCGGCTGCACCCGCGGCCTCACCGTCGCCATCACCCGCGCCGAATCCGATCGGACCGGCGTTCGGCGCGAACGACCCGTGCACGTCGATCTCGGCGATCGTCACCCGTCCGAGCGTGACGAACTCGGTCTGCACCGTGCGCCCGAACCACGTCGAGATCGAGACGGGCTATCAAAACGTGACATTCGACGGCGGCGGCAATGCGGTGACGTATCCGCAAGCGCTGATTCGCGTCGGCTTGCCGATCCCCGCACTCGAGTTCGACGTTGCGCCGCCACAGATCTCGCGCGCGAGCGCGGGCGGCGTCACGACGACCGGCTCGACCGACGTCGGCGCAGGATTGAAATACGTGTTCGGCTACACGCCGAAATTCAACTACGGCGGCCAAGTGTTCTTTACCGCGCCGACCGGCACGAACGGCGTCTCGGCCGGCGGAACGACGGCGAGCTATGCGCTCAACGCGGGCTACACGCTGAGCCCGGTGTTCTCGCTGGCCGGAACGGCCACGGCGCAGTCACAAACGAACGGGACGCAGCGCTGGTCGGCCCTGGCGTCGTCGCTCGTGCTCGGCGTTGCGCTCCCGAACGCAACCGGACTCAACGCCGAGATCGCGCAGTTCTCGCACGCGATCGGGCCGGGAACGCCGACGCGCACCCAATATCTGCTGGCTGTCTATCGCGACCTCGGCCCGCGCATCCAGCTCGACACGTCGTTCGCCGTCTCGCCGACCACCGCGACCGGCAAATATCACTACGTCGGCTTCGGGGCCAGCTTCTACTTCTGAGCCGCGCTCGCCGGGTCGTCGTCGCGCGGTGCGAAGACCAGCAGCTCGTGAGCTCCGGCTGCCAGGACGCGCACGGCGAACGAGCGCTTTCCGAAGAGGCCGCGTTTGTGGCGCGGCGACTCGACCGCGAGCACGTCGCCGTCGGCGAGCGTCTCGACGATGCGAACGGCGGCGTCCGGGGCGACGTCGGCGAGGAACGTCCCGTGCACGGCGCTGGTCGCGGCGGCCAGTGCGTCGATCGCGGCGCGCGCCAGCGGATCGTCGTTCGCGGTGACCGCGACGACGCGCAAGTCGACGTCGAGCC
>CALEOJ010000132.1 GCA_937910425.1 uncultured candidate division WPS-2 bacterium | reverse complement strand
GGCGTCCGCGGGACGAGCCCGGCCGCCAGCGCGACCAGCGTCCCCGGCGCCAACCGCACGCGCGGCTTCGGCTCCCCGTCGAGCGCGTCCGACGCTTCGCCGTCGCGCCCGATCGAGGTCACCGCGACCGCGATGCCGCGGCGGAGCGCGACGGCGCGGAGCGCGTTGAAGGTCGTCGTCTTCCCGACGTTCTTCGCCGTTCCGATGACGATTGCGCTTGGGGCGTAGCCCGGCGCTCCGGCGCCGGCTGCGTGCCCCAGCGCGAGCGCGTACAGCGCCTCAGGCGCCGACGTGGAAGAACTTGAGCGCGGCAAAGGCTATCCCGGTGAGGACGAGGACGATCCCCGCCGACAGCGCCGCCCGCTCCTCGGCAACGGTGCCGAGCTTCTTTCCGAGCGCGAGTCCGAGCGTCGTCGAGAGGACCGAGGCGCCGCCGATGAACACCAGGCTGACGGCCAGCGGCACGCCGATGTAGAGGATCGAGAAGCCGATCCCGAGCGAGTCGAGGCTGATCGAGAGCGCGCCGAGCATGAGACCCCAGCCGCGCGAGAGGTCGAAGCCGCCACCCTCCTCGGTTCCGTGCAGCGCTTCGTAGATCATGTAGCCGCCGACCCCGGTCAGCGCGGCGAACCCGAGATAGCCGGCCGCATCGCCGAGCAGACGCCCCGCGGCCTGTCCGAGCAGCACCCCGATCACGGTCATCGAGACCTCGGCGAAAGCGAACGCAGCGCCGATGCGGATCTTGACCGCGCGGTCGGTCCCCTTCATCCCGACCCCGACCGAGACGGCAAAGACGTCGAGCCCCAGCGAGAGCGCGACGAACAGGACCTTGAAGAATGCGACGACCGTCACGGCCGAACCGCGAGGATTACGCGCCGAGAACGGATTGGAGCGGATCGGTCAGGAGCTGATGGACCGTCGAGCGCAGCTGCGAGAGCGTGAACGGCTTGTTGAGGAAGGCGTTCGCCCCGGCCTCTCTCGCGCGCGCATCCATCGCGTAGTTGTTGTGGCCGCTGATCATCAGGACCGGCATCTGCGAGGTCGGCCGGTGCTGCCGCACTTGCGTGATGAGCTCGATCCCGGAGATCCCCGGCATCATGAAGTCGCTGATCAGAATATCGTACGGCTCGTCGCGCTGAATGTGAACCAGCGCACTCTCCGCGTCCTCGCACAACGTAACATCGTACGGTCCTCGCGCGAGGATCGTCTTGATGAGCGTACATATCTCCGGGTCGTCGTCCGCGACGAGGACTCGCCAGGCCATGCGCGTCGTTTTCCCGCTTTCGGACCACTCGCCTACACTGCGAATGAAAAGAGCGTGAAAAGACTGCGGGATCCGTCGCCTGGCTGGTGCCCCGAGGGCCTCGCCGGATCATGCCGAAGCCCGACGCTTCGTGGCAGTGCTCGACGTGATCCAGACTCAGGCGTTCCAGCAGCGGTTTTTCTTCCTCGCCAAGCGATTCATCGCCGGCGAGACCGTCGCCCAGGCGATGGACGCGGTCGCCGGACTCAACGCGCAGGGGATGACGGCGACACTCGACTTCCTGGGCGAAGACGTCACCTCGCGGGCCGAGGCCGAACGGACGCGCGACGCGTACTTCGAGCTGCTCGAGGCGATCCGCACGCGCGGCGTCGAGACGAACGTTTCGGTGAAGCTCACCGCGATCGGCCTGCTCGTCGACGAAGAATTCGCGCTTGCGAATCTGCGCTCGGTCCTCCGGGCGGCCTCGGACAACCGCGATCCGTTCGTCCGCATCGACATGGAGGGCTCGGCGGTCACCGACCCGACGCTGCGCGTCTTCGAGCGGGCATACGCCGAGACCAAGGACGTCGGGCCGGTCCTCCAAGCCTATCTGAAGCGGACGCCGGCCGACGCCGAACGCATGATCGAGATCGGTGCCCGGGTTCGCCTTTGCAAGGGCGCCTACGGCGAACCGCCCGAGGTCGCGTACAAGGACATGCCGACGATCCGCAGCCACTACTTGCGCTGCGCCGAAGCGCTGCTCGAACGCGGCAACTACCCAGGGATCGCGACCCACGACGAGCGCATCATCGCGGCCCTCGAAACGTTCGTCCGCGAACGCAATGTCAGGCGCGACCGCTTCGAGTTCCAGATGCTCTACGGCGTGCGCCCGGAACTGCAGCGCCGCCTCGTCTCTGACGGCTACCGGCTGCGCGTCTACGTTCCGTACGGCACGCACTGGGCGGGCTATTTCTACCGCCGCATCACCGAGCGTCCGGAGAACGTGCTGTTCGCCTTGCGTTCGATGCTGCAGCGTTAGTCATCCGATAGCCGCACGACCTTGGTCATGCGATCGCGCTCGACGAGGCGACCGAACGTCTCGAAGCCGCTTTCCACTTCGCCGAACACGGTGAAGTCGCGATTCAAGTGCAGCTGCGGCGAGAGCGTGATGTAGAACTGCGTTCCGGCCGAATCACGGATCGCGTGCGCGTTCGGGGGATCGGTGTAGTTCAAGCCCATCGAGATCACGCCGGAGCGCTGTTCGAGCGGGTTCTCCTCGGCCGGGATCGTGTAACCGGCGTCGCCCTCGCCGTCGTCGTTCGGATCGCCGGTTTGCACGACGAAGTCCGGGACGATGCGGAACCAGCGCAGGTTGTCGTAATAGCCGCGGTCGACCAGGTTCAGGAAGTTGGCCACCGTCAGCGGCGCCCACTCCGGGTAGAGCCGCACGACCAGCGTCCCTTTCGTCGTGCCGATGCGAACGCGCGGATGCGGACCGCTCATCGGGCCGTCGAACTGCGCGCCGGTCGCGGGCACGAGCGGAAGGTCGAGGCGTGCGTCGGCGGGGACGGGTTTTCGCGGCGGGCCCAATCCCGCCGGGCGCGGGAGCGGCGCCTCGGTGTTGTCGGGGACGGGTGCGGGTGTCGCGATCTCGGCCGGGATCGCGCCGAGATGATCGGTGCGCTGCAGTCCGGCCAGCACCTTGATCGATTCGTACGCCTGCTCGCGCACGCGCCAGGCCGAATCTTTCAGCAGCGGTTGAAGCTGCGCCAGGCCGGCGATCTGCTTGCGCCGCGCGACCAGGTCGGCGAACTGAATGCGCACGAGCTCGTCACGGTCGGCGAGTCCGGCACGGACGGTCGCGGCGGAGGCCGCCAGGGCGTAGCC
>CALEOJ010000131.1 GCA_937910425.1 uncultured candidate division WPS-2 bacterium | reverse complement strand
GTCGGCAGCCCTTCCGAGAGGCGGTCGAGCCTGCCGTTGAACCATCCGGCCGTAGTACTGGCGTCGCCTGCGAGGGGATGGACGAGCGACGCCGCGGTCAGGCGCTGACCGTACAGAGAAACATGCCGAAACCGGCTCGCGAGCAAGTCGCGAAACTGCGCGAAGTAGAGCTCCCGGACGTGGAAGGGATTGACGTACTGCGGCTCATCCGAGTACACCAGCTTATTCGGCGAGGATATGACCAGCACGCCGCCCGGCGCGAGGACACGGCGGATCTCGTCGAGCATCCGCTCGTGCTCCTCGACATGTTCGATCGTCTCGAACGACGCGACGACGTCGATCGTCGAATCGGCGAGCGGAATGTCGGTCACCGAACCGACCAAGAACCGCACGTTCGCGGCGTAGTAGGCTCGGCGCGCATGTTCGATCGCACGCTCGTCCGCGTCCACGCCCGTGACGTGCGCCGCCGTCCGGGCCAGCAGGGCCGCGCCGTAGCCTTCACCGGATGCAATGTCCAGCACGCGCTTCCCGCTGCAGAATCGCTTGGTGATCGCGTAGCGGTGCACGTGTTCGTAGGCGATCTGGCCTCCGATCTCCGGAACGTAACGTTCTCCCGTGAACTGCATGCGCCAGACTCCGTCGAGGCAGGTTCGTGCGCTATTGCGGCGGCACGGCGGAGGTCCCTCCGGGGAACTCCCCTTGGTGGGCAAGCGGCTTCGCGTGCGCAAGGAAAGGGGTGCGGAGCGGTCCCCGGCCAAGCATGCGGCTTCCCATGACCGATCGACCTTTTGCGGAGCGCCTGCGCTCCGCGCTCGCGGCGTTCGGCGGCGCCGCCGCCCCGCGGGTCGCCGATCCCGCGACCGAACTGCAGTGCTCCGAGGTAACGCGGGCGACCCCGATCTATCTGATCGGAGACAGCCAGACGCTCATCTTTCGCGACCGGATCTATCGCGTCGACGACGGCCGGCATTCACGGGAGTACATCGCGCGCGTCAGGTATTGCCCGGGATTATGCGCGAGCAACTTCACCGCCGATGACGGCGCGCTCCATCCCGACGTGTTGAGCGCGCTGCGCAGCGAACTGCTGATCGTCGACGGGGAAGCCGGCGAACCGACCGCGATCCACCGCGCTCCGTCCCGACAGTGGCGCGCGCTCGCCACGATCGAGGACCGGCCTCGCACCGCACCGGTCGTCGTCTTCCTCTGCGGTTCGCTCGACACCATCAATATCGGGAAGGAGCTCGCGGACGACGAAGCGCTCTCGCGCGACCCCTCGTCGCTGGAGGCGCTCGTCGCGGCGAAGAGCCGCGTGCGGCCGTTCGAGCGCGGCCTGCTGCTCTTGAAGTCGTGGGGGCTGGACCGGCTGTTCGTCCATTCCGTCGTCCCGCCGCAAGCCGACGACGAGGCGTTCTTCGGCCATTTCGCGTTTCGCATGACGCTCCGCACGCGCATCCGGCTGCTGCGGGAGATCAACCTGGCGCTGGACGCCGCCGCGCGCCGCGCGAACTGCACGTTCATCGACACGTGGCAGTACACGACGCGTTCGGAGGTGCTATCCCCGGACTACGTGCACGACTCGTTCCACTCCAACGAGCGCGCGGCGCTGATCACCGTCAAGGTGCTCATGCGCGCGCTCGCGGCGCGCGAGCCCGCTTCGTAACGGCAGGAGTTGGGCCGGTCGCCATGGGAGCAAGAAGAGATGGTTCAGGGCAGGATTGATGCGATCACAGTGCTCGCGTCGGGGCACGACATCGACAGCATCGCGGCCGGTGAGGTGGTCGACGTGCGCGGCTGGCTCGTGCCGCCGCAGGCAAGCGCGGAGATCGAGGTCGACGGGCATGTACGATACCCGCTGACGATCGGAGATCCTCGTCCCGACGTCGCCGCGGCGCTCCGCGATCCCGCCGCCCAGTTTGCCGGCTATCGTGCCCTCGTCCCGACGTCGGATCTCGAAACCGGACGCCATGAGATCGCCCTCGTCGCGCGCGACGACGACGGCGCAGAATCGGCACTTGCGGTGCGCGTCTTCGACGTTCGAGTCGCCGTGCCGGTCACGGACGGCGATCCGGTCCCCGGTTTGGCCGACCGGTATCTGGACGAAGCCGGCGCGGAGCACGAAATCGAAGGGCAAACCGTACAGGTAGCCGCCGCCGAGGTCGTCACGATCCGGGGCTGGGCGGTGGACGACGTCTCGCTCAAACCCGCGCAAGGCGCGGTGGCGCTGGTCGGCGAGCACGTCGTCCCGACCGTCTACGGTTTCGAGCGTTTCGACGTGGTCCCGACGATCGGCGACGCGGCGTTACGCTTCTGCGGGTTCAGCGCGAGCTTCCCCGGCTCGTACGTCGCCAAGGACGGGACGACGTTCAAGGTCGCACTGCTCACCGGCGGCGAACGCGGTTTCGTCCCGACCCGGGTCGACCTGATGCTGCGTGCACGCTGAGATGGACTCTCCCGACCAGGACCGCGCACTCGCACAGTCGGCTGAGGACGCCGCGTACGCGGAGGCCTCGCGTGAGCGCGTTCTCGCGGCGGCGCTCGAGCGCCGCCTGCGCGAGGTCGACCGCCTGCAACGCGAATCCGACGCCCTTCGGGCCGAAGTCGCCGTGCGCGACGGGTACGTTGCGGACCTGCGCCGTAGGCTCGTCGATCTCGAAGAGCAGCTCGCCGTCACGCAGCGCGAGCTGGCGCGCCGGCGGTTCGAAGAGGCCGAGCGCGTTCACGAGGAGTACGTGCGCTACGCCCTCGACGAAGCGGCGATCCGGCAACGGCTCGAAGAGGCGATCATGCGAGTTGGGCGTCTGCGAGATCGCGAGCGCGTAGAAGCGCTCCGCGTGCAGCGATCGATGCTCTCGCGGCGCTGAACCGGCGTTCCAACACCTCGTCGAAGACCGCCAGCCAGCTTCGGCGCGGCTCGTCGGCCCAGGCGCGCGCCTGAACCAGCGCCGCCGACCGTGACGCCTCCCATGCGGTGCGGTCCTGAAGCAGCACTGCGAGCGCGTCCGCGAACGCCGCGGGATCGTCTGCCGTGACGATCGCGCGGGGATCGTCCAGCACGATCCCTTCGGCACCGATCGTCGTCGCGACGACCGGCACGCCGTACTGCAGCGCTTCGATCGTCTTGATCTTCACGCCGGCGCCGAAGCGAATCGGCGCGACGGCCACGCGCGCGCCGGCGTACAGCGCAGCGAGATCCTCGACGAATCCGACCAGCCGCACGTGCGTCCCCGCGTGACGCCGCGCCTCCGCCGGCGGATTCGCCCCCGTCACCACGATCTCGCATTCCGGGACGCGTTGAACGAGCAGCGGGACGACCTGCTCGGCGAACCAGGCCAGCGCGTCGACGTTCGGCGAGCCGGGCCCGGCCATCCACCCGGCGACGAACACCGCGCGCGACGCGCGCTCCTCGAACGACGGCGTGGTGGGCTCGATCCCGCTTGCGGTCGCCGCCATGTGCTCGATCGACGCCTCCGGCGAGAACTCGCGCAAGATCCGTGCTTCTTCCGGCGAGACGCAGACGAGGTGGTCGGCTTCCTGTGCGATCCGCCGCTCCAGCACGCGCCCCTGCTCGAACTCGACGCGATATGAGGCTCGTGTGACGGGATTCGCGGTGAGCTTCACGAGCTGTCCCAGCCGGCGATGGAAGAGCGCCTCGGCGTCGTAGATCAGCGGAGCCGAAGGGAAACGGAGACGAATGCTGCCGGCGAACTGCGCCCAGTTGTGCGGGCGCGAGATCAGCGCGGCGTCCACGTGCGTCGCAGGGTCGTCGAGCCACGCGGTCAAGTCGCCGTCGATGACCTCCACGCCGAATTCGCCGACCGCATCGGCACCGGCGTAACCGCACGTCGGGTAGAACGAGATCCCGTACCGCGAGTCGCGAACGTCGCGGCAGAGCTCGGCCATGCGGCCGAAGCCGCTGCCGAGCCCGCCGTCCGGCAGCCGGTCGTCAATGACCAACACGTGCGCGGTCGCCCGGCGTGCCGTGCGGATCGCGGCGCCGACGACGCGGCGATCCCACGGTTTCGCCGGCGCGAACGATGCGAGCACCGGCGCCCAATGGCGTCGCAGCGTTTCGATGTTGCGCCGGAAGAGGTATCCCTTGAAATCCGACGTCGAGCTCTGCGACTCGAGGTGCACCAGGCGCGAGCGCGGCTGGTACAGCACGCGCCACCCCGCCGTGCGCAGCTTGAGCGCGAGATCGACGTCCTCGTAATACGCCGGGTGGTATCGGGTGTCGAAGCCGCCGACCTCCTCGAACGCCTGACGGCGGACCAGGAGCGAGCACGCCGAGCAGTAGTCGACTTCGCGGACGGCCCTCCAACGCGGCGACGTGGCCGGCAGCGTCCGGCCCACCGGCGTGGTGCTCCCGTCGGCGAAGATCACGGAGCCCGCTTCCTGCAGCGTCCCGTCCGGAAACGCGATTCGCGAACCGATCGCTCCGGCGTCGGCGCGCTCGCCGGCGAGGCGCACGAGCGATTCCAGCCAATCCGGCTCGACGAGCACGTCGTCGTTCAGAAACACCAGATACGGCGCCGTGGACGCGCGCGCACCCAAATTGCAGCCGCCGCCGAAGCCGAGGTTCACGTCCGAGATGATGACGCGCGCGCCGTTCGCCGCTCGCTGCACGGTCGCCACGACCTCCGGCGGTGCGCCGTTCGCGACGAGGATCACTTCGTACGGAAACCGCGGGTCGACGTTGGTGCGCAGCGATTCCAGCGCGGCGCCGAGATGCTTCGCCGACGCGTAGATCAGCATGATCACCGAGGCGAGCGGCTCGCGATGCGCCTCGAACCGTCTCACGGCGAGAAGACCTTGCGCAGCGCGGCGCCGATGCGCGAACGCAGCGGCCGCGCGGCATCCGCTGCCGGTACAGGTGCAGGACCGGAAGCCGCCGCTTCCTCGGGGGGCGGCGTTTCGTCGAAGAGCACGATCTCGGTAGCAGGCTGCACGGTGGACGTGTCCTCGAACGCGTCCGCGCGAGCCCGAGCCGGGCTACCGTTGAGAGGATGGCTCCTGCGGGCCTGCGCGGCGACACGCGCGCCGAGCACCATCGCCTCGGTGAGGAACTCCTCGTGCCGCCGCCGCGCGAGGGCGGAGAGCATGCGATCCGCGGCCGCATCTTGATCGCGCGCGCTGGCTTCGCGCAGCTCCAGCAGCGCGTAGACGCGTTCGAGACGCTCGGCGAAGCGCTCGCGCTCGATCTCGGCGAACGACAGCCGCGACGACGCTTCCTCGTACGCCGATATCAGCCGGGCAAATTGGGCGTTCAGCCGGTCGCGCTCGACGGCGACGGCTGTCAGATCGGCGTGCACGGCGGCCATCTCGGCGTCGCGCGCCGCGAGATCCCGCGACGTCTGCACGAGCTGGGTGCGCTCGGCTTCGCGCCGGGCCAGCTCGGCCGAC
>CALEOJ010000130.1 GCA_937910425.1 uncultured candidate division WPS-2 bacterium | reverse complement strand
GTCTTCGGCGCCATCGGCTGCGCCGCGCAGTCGAAGGCGCCGAAGACTACACCGCCGCGGGCGCGCGCGCCGTCGACGACGTGCGCGCCGGCGACGTCGTGATCGGAATTTCGGCGAGCGGCGGCGCGCCGTTCGTCCGCGCCGCCGTTTGCACCGCACGCGAGCGCGGTGCGCGCACCGTCGGTATCGTCAACGAGCCGGACGGAGCGCTCGCCGGCGACGCCGAGGTCGGGATCGTCGTGGCGACCGGCGCGGAGCCGATCCAAGGCTCGACGCGGATGCGCGCCGGAACCGCGCAGAAGATCGTGTTGAACGCGATCTCGACCGGCGCGATGATCCGGCTCGGGAAGACCTACGGGAACCGGATGGTCGACGTGGTCGCGACGAACGCCAAGCTGCGTGCGCGCAGCGAGCGGCTCGTCCGCGAGCTGGGCGGCGATGCCGACCCGCGCGCGCTGCTCGACGCCGCGGGTGGTTCGGTCAAGACCGCCGTCGTGATGGCGCGCCGCGGCGTCGACCGCGCCGAAGCCGAGCGGTTGCTGCGCGCGGCGCGCGGCCGTCTGGCGCAGGTGATCGACTGCTCTTGATCGCGCCGTCGACGTACTTGAGGAGGCTCTGCTCGACGGGTGCAAGCGGTTGCGGATTCTGGTTCACGGTCGCCCTCCCGGCGGGTACGAAGCGCACCGCCGTCCTTCGTCCTCGAACGTCGCTCGTCCTGACAGGGCGAGCGGCCGTCAGCGGCGCGCCAGCCGGAACCGTGTGCCGCCGCAGTCCTGGTAGCCGCGTGCGGTGAAGAACGCTCGGAGGCGACCGTCACCCGGGATCGCAGCGTCGATACGCGTGACCTCGAGCTGGTCAAGCCGGCCGTGAAGCGTGGCCAGCAGCGCCGAGCCGATCCCGCGGCGGCGGAGGTCCTCGGCGACCCAGAGGTCGTGCAGCTGCGCGACGATGCCGCCCGTCTCGGTCGAGATTGCGAACGAGACACAGACGCACGCCGCGGGTATACCGTCGTCGTACGCGAGCCAGACGAAGCCGTAGTCCGGGCGGTCCACGAACAGCGCGAGCGCGTCCCCGAGCGCGGCTTCATCCTCGCGGAAGCTCCGCATCAGCGCGAAGGCGTCGAGCCGCTCGGCGCTCGCCATCGTCCGGCATTCGATCATCTCGGAAGGAACCTCACGCCATGCTCTTCGACCCGTTCCGCCGTTCGCTTCCCGTGCTCGCCGCGCTCGCGGCGGTCGCCGCTTCCACGCTCCTCGCGTCCGCTGCGGTGACCGAGCGGCAAGGCGCCTCGGTGCCGGGCGGCAAGATCCGGGACTGCCACGGCTACGTGCGCCACGTCTCCGACGCGAACATTCGCGTGCACTGCATCGACGGCACACCCGCCGATCTCTCGTTCTTGTACGCGCCGAACTTCAAGACGCTGTTCTCGAACGGCAAGAGCGTGCAGACGAAGGACCTCACGCCGGGCACTCCGGTCCACGTCGAGTTCACTCAGTCGCTCGGCGTCCGCAAAGCCTACAAGATCTTCGTCGCCAACCCGAACGGGCACGGCCTCTACGGCTTCAAGAGTTAATCACGTTCGGTGACGAACGAGTGCTCCGGTGGAGTCCGTCGGAGCGCTTCTCTCGTCACTGCTGGCCCTGACGTTCGTCGTCGTTCCGCTCGACGGCCGGCCGGTCACGGCGCAGCTTCCGCGGATGCTCGGCGCGATCGCCGGGGTCTCCGTCGCGGAGCCGCCGCGGCCGCTGCTGGGACGGTATCTCACGCCAGGCGACTCGGCCGGGATCATGCGCTGGCTGCGCGACGACGCGCCGCGCGATGCGCGCGCGTACGTGATCTCGCAGGACATGATCGTGTACGGCGGGCTCGTCGCATCGCGGATCCCGGGCGTCTCGCGGGCCGACGCGTACACGAGGCTGCAGGACCTCGCCGCGATCCGCGCGTCGCGCCCGGCGGCGTCGTTCGCGGTGTTCGGCACGGTGATGCGGCTGGCACCGACCGGGGTACCGCGACTCGGACCGGCCGCGTCGTTTCCGTTTGCGGGTGGCGACGTCTGGGGCGCGATCCAGCAATACGCCAACCTTCCCGATCCGCCGCAGACCGACCAGCAGCGCGCGTACGCGGCGAAGCTGCGCGCGCAGCTCGGACCGGCGCTCGATACCTATCTCGAGACCCGCGCCCGCGACCGCGACGTCGACCTGTTCGGGCTGCGGGTGACCGCCGAAGGCGGCTTCGACCGAATCGTGCTCGGCCAGGATGACGCCGGCCCGGTCGGATTGCATCTGCACGATCTCGCCGCGCTGCGCGCGTTCGCGGCGACCTGGGTTCTGCCGGCGCGGGCGTCGATCGAGCCAGGCGCCGACGAGCTCGCGATGGTCCTCGTCTCGGCGGCGCTCGCGCGCGAGGCGCACATCGTCCCCCGCGTGCGCGTCGTCTACTCGCGCGCCGACGGAAGCCGCGTCAACGACCCGCTCGAGTTTGCGCCGATCGCGACGACGATCGCCGATCTGACGCGCTCGTGCGGCGCGCGGTTCGCGGGCCCCACCGAGCAGGCTGACATCGATCTTTTCGTGCGCGTCCCGGCGACGAGCGCTGGCGACGAAGCGCGCTTCGTCGACGCGATCGCGCGCGACGTCGACGTGCGCAGCAAGGCGTCGCAGGCGGCTCCGCTGGCGGCGGTCGCCGACCTGACGTTCCTCGCTGCCGACGACTACGCGCAGCAGCGCCAGCTCACCGAAGATCTCGTCGCGCGGGGGATCGCCGGCGACGTCGCGGCGTTCGCATCGTGGAACACCGTCGCCAACACGGTTGGTACCACCCTTCCCGAAGCGATCGCCGTGCTTACCGGCTTCCGCTTGCGGAGCTACGACCCGCGCGCGCACGCGACGTTCACGCTGATGCGGTACGTCGACGACGTCGCGTTCCACACCGCCGTGCGGCCGAAACTGAACGCCGACCTGAACGCGGCCGGGATCAGCGATCACACCCTCCTGCTGCCCGATGTCGCCCGGCGCGTCGCTTCAGAGAATCGCGCGCTGCTCTGGCCGGACGGGCTCGACCTGCTGGCGCGGATCACACCGCAGTTCCGCGACGCGGGATTCACGATCACGCTGCCGTGGGACCGGACCTTCGAGACCGAGCTCGACGTGCGGCTCGCGCCGGGGCGGCGTCCGTAGTACGGGCGGTGCGCTAGCGGTGCCGGCGTTTGCTATGGGTCGGTCGTTCCGACGTCGCCGGAGAGGCCGAGCGCTTCTTGCGGTGTGAGACGGTTCGTCGGGCGCAGCTCTTCGAACGCGATCGTGACGTCGTCGAGCCAGCCGCCGTCGGTGTCGAGCGGCGCGAGCGCCGTCTCGCGGAGCAGGTACGTGCCGCCCGCATTCTGGATGAAGTCGACACGCCAGTTCACGTCCTGCAGCGGCGCGTGGTTGCCGATCCCGGCGACGATCGCGCGTACCGGAAGCGATGTTTTCGCGTCGGTCCAGAGCTCGCGCAGCCGATACCGGCGCGGATCGCGCAGCGGCCGCAGACCGAGGTGATGCAGCGCGGTGCCGCCGTCGTCGACGTCGCCCAGATCGGTCACCTCGTACGTGCGGATGACCGTTCCGGTGCGTCCGATGTGCGGCAGCGTCGTCACGCTGGCGGAGACCTCGCTCATGTCGGCGGTCGACCCGATCGTCGGCGCGTTCAGTGCCAGACCGAAATCCTGATCGACGGCGAAGGTCAGCTCGCCGATCGGATCGTCGGTCGGTTCCTGGCTCACGATCTGCCCTTTCGGCGGCATCTCGCCGGGGCCGAGGTAACCGCTGTGACCGATGCCGCCGACGCCGATGTTGATCCCGTGCGGAACGTGCGGATGCGCCGCTTCCTCGCGCGGGAGCGAGCGCGAGTGGACCAGTCGGCGCCGCATGTCCTCAACCGTCTCCCAGGTGCTGACCATGTGGTGGCCACCGCGCGCAAACCGCACGACGGTCGCGTACACCGAGTAGTGCGCGTAGGCGCTCTGCGAACGCGCCTCGCGCGCGGCGGTAAACAGCAGGTCCGCCCCAGACGGTTCGGAGGAAGGCGGAGCCGCGCCGAGCGACGCCGTGCCGAGCAGCACCGCAGCGGCGATTCGTATCAGCCTCCTCGTTCGCATCACCCGGGGAACGCCGCCGACATTTGCGTGGTTCCCCTCGCCCTTGTCACACGCTGCGCTGGCAGAGCTCGATCAGGACTCCGCCGGTCGACTTTGGGTGCAGGAACGCGATCGTGTTTCCGTGCGCGCCCGGCCGCGGTTCGTCGTCGATGAGCCGCACGCCGGCGGCCTTCAGGCGCGCGAGCTCGGCGCGAATGTCGTCGACCCGGTAGGCGGTGTGATGCAGCTTCGTCGCCGCATCACCGCGGAATTTCGCGATCGGCGAGTCCTCGCTGAGCGGCCGCAGCAATTCGATCACGGCGTCGCCGGCCCGCAGACCAACCGCCTCGACATCTTGATCGGCGACGATCTCACGGTAGACCCGGCTGAATCCCAGCGTTTCGGTGTAGAGCGCGACCGTCGCATCGAGATCTTTCACGACGATCGCGATGTGGTCGAGCGGCGCGTCGATCACGCGATGCGTTCGCGGGCGACGTGCGTGCCGAAGACCTCGCGCAGAACGTTGCAGATCTCGCCCAGGGTTGCGCCCGCGTCGACGGCTTCCACGAATGGCGGCATCAGGTTCGCCGTCCCTTCGGCGGCGCGCCGGACATCGGCGAGGGTGGCGCCCACGCGGTCGGCATCGCGGCGCTCGCGGAAGGCGCGCGTCCGCTCGACCTGTTCGCGTTCGATCGCGGGATCGATCCGTTGGATCGGTATCGGTACCCCGTTCGCCGCTTCGTTGAACTTGTTGACGCCGACGACCACGCTCGTGCCGCGCTCAATCGCCTGCTGCGCGCGGTAGGCGCTCTCACCGATCTGGTCCTGCATCCAGCCGCGCTCGATCGCCGCGACGGCGCCACCCATCGCGTCGATCTCGGCGATGAGCTCGCGGGCCCGCACGATCAGCTCGTCGGTCAGCGATTCGACATAGTACGAGCCGGCGAGCGGATCGACCACGTCGGTGACGCCGCTCTCGTAGGCGATGATCTGCTGCGTCCGCAGCGCAACGCGCGCCGATTGCGCGGTGGGCAGGCCCAGCGCTTCGTCCTGACCGTTCGTGTGCAGCGACTGCGTCCCGCCCAGCACCGCCGCCATCGCCTGCAGGGCGACGCGCACGACGTTGTTCTCCGGCTCCTGCGCCGTCAGCGTCGAGCCGCCGGTCTGCGTGTGGAAGCGCAGCATCTGCGATTTCGGGTTGTTGGAGCCGAACTCGGTGCGAACGATCTCGGCCCACAGCGTACGGGCCGCGCGGAACTTTGCGATCTCCTCGAAGAAGTCGTTGTGCGCGTTCCAGAAGAAGGAGATGCGCGGCGCGACCGTGTCGATGTCGAGCCCAGCGCGCTGCGCGGCCTGCAGGTACGCCTTCCCGTCGGCCAGCGTGAACGCGATCTCCTGAAGCGCGGTCGAGCCGGCCTCGCGGATGTGGTAGCCCGAGATCGAGATCGTGTTCCAGTTCGGGACCTCGCGCGCGCAGTACGCCATCACGTCGGTCACCAGCCGCATCGAGGAACCCGGCGGGTAGATGTAGGTGCCGCGCGCGACGTATTCTTTGAGGACGTCGTTCTGGACCGTGCCGCCGAGCTTCTCGAACGGGATCCCGCGCCGGCGCGCAACGGCGAGCACGAACGCGAGCAGGATCGACGCCGGCGCGTTGATCGTCATCGACACTGTGACGCGGTCGAGCGGGATTTGGTCGAACAGCGTCTCGACGTCCGCGATCGTGTCGATCGCGACGCCGACTTTGCCGACCTCGCCGCGTGACTGCGGCGCGTCCGAGTCGTAGCCGAGCTGCGTCGGGAGGTCGAACGCGACCGAGAGCCCCTTCGCGCCCTGCGCGAGGAGGTAGCGGTAGCGCTCGTTCGACTCGGCGGCGGTCGCGAACCCCGCGTACTGCCGCATCGTCCAGCGGCGGCCGCGGTACATGTCGCGCCGGATCCCGCGCGTATAGGGATACTCGCCCGGCGGAGTACGCCGGACCGGCGGTGCCTGCTCCTCGTAGAACTGCCGCAGCGGGATGCCGCTGGCGTTGATCTCACGGGCGCTCATAGAGGCTCAGTTCGGTCCCCTACCGGCGCCTCCCACCTCCGGCCGCCGTGCGGTGGAACTGATCGACGAGCGCCCGGCGGGCGGAGGAACTCCGGCTGCGCTCCCGCGTATCCGGAGGACATGACGCTTCTCCGGTTCGGAGCTGCGGCGCTGACCGCGCTCCTCGTCGTCGCTTCGGGCGCGTCGGCGCAGCAATCCGCGCCGGCCGGATCCGCGGTGCTCGCCGAGCTTACCCCATCGGAGGTCGCTGCGATCGACAAGATCGCGTCGACCGTGATCGAGCGGAAGGCGACGCCTTCGGTCGCGATCGGGATCGCCAAGAACGGCCGGCTCGTCTTCGCCAAGGCGTACGGGTATCGCAACCTCGACGACAAGGTTCCGGCGGACGCCGACACGATGTACGGGATCGGTTCGAACACGAAGCAGTTCACCGCCGCTGCGATCATGATGCTGCGCGACGAGGGGAAACTGGATCTCGATGCGCCGGTCGGGCGATATCTCCCCGGCATCCCGCACGGCAACGAGGTGCTCATCCGAAACCTGCTGACCCACACCGGCGGCTACGCGGAGTTCACCGAGATCGACGATATCGACCGGCTCGGCGCGCGCCCCGCGACGAACGACGAGATCCTGGAAACGGTCGTCGGCCGCCCGCTCGGCTTCAAACCCGGGACCAAGTGGCAGTACTCGAACACGGCCTTCGTGATGCTGGCGAGAATCATCGAGAAGCTCTCGGGGATGAGCTACAGCGAGTTCCTGCGGACGCGCATCTTCGATCCGCTCGGCATGACGCGCACGCGCTACGAAGATCAACAGCTCGTCGAATCGAATCGCGCCACCGGGTACACGCGGTTCGCGATGGGCGAGCAAGAGCACGAAGCGCATCTCGACTACACCTGGTTCTCCGGTGCCGGCGCGATCGAGAGCACCGTCGCCGATCTCGAGAAGTGGAACAACGCGATCGACCGCGGAACGCTGCTCACGCCGGCTTCACGCGAGATGATGCACACGACGTTCAAGCTCGCCGACGGCACCGACACGAATTACGGTTTCGGGCTGTTCATGCGGTCGCTCCCCGGCGGCAAGCACGTCGTGCTGCACGGCGGCGACACGACGGGCTTCGGAACGCAGGATGCGCGCTTCGTCGAAGACGGCATCGACGTCATCGTCCTGACGAATCAAGAGCCCGCCTCGTACAACGCGGTCATGAACGCGCTGTACCGGGTGGTCGTCACGCCTCCGAGCCCAACTCCACCGCCGGCGAACGCGCCCCCCGCACCGTCGGCCTCGCCGGCCCCGATCGCGTACTCCAAGCCGGAGCTGGACGCGCTCGCCCGGCGCTGGCTCGACGACGCGGTCGCCGGGACCGTCGACCTGGCGAAGCTGCGGCCTTCCGCGCGTGCGATACTCCGCCAGGCGCGATACCAGGCGGCGCTGCGAGATCTCGCCCGCTTCGGGCCGCGCACGTACCGGCTCGTGAACGTCGACCGCCGGGCGCCGACCTCGAGCTACCAGTACCTGCTGCAGACGCCCAAGCGCACGCTGCTGTATTTGTTCAGCGTGGACGACGACGGCTCGATCGCGGGCGCCGAGGTGTTCGATCCGAACCCGCTCGCCCCCGATCCGGCGCCGGCGGCCGCGAAGTAAGCCCGCCTACCGACATCCGGCGGCCGTTGCGGTATCGTTGAAGGTACGATGAAGCGAAGTACCGTCCTCACCGCGATCGCCGGCCTGGTCCTGGCCGGACCCGGTGTCGCGCGCGCCGCCGAAGTCACGCACTCCGACGAGGAGTGGCGCAAGCTGCTCTCGCCGGAGTCGTACGAGGTGCTGCGTCATGCCGGCACCGAGCGCCCGTTCTCGAGCCCGCTCGATGACGAGAAGCGTCCCGGCACGTACGCGTGCGCCGCCTGCAATCTGGCGCTGTTCTCCTCGAAGACGAAGTACGACAGCGGTTCGGGCTGGCCGAGCTTCTGGGCGCCGCTCCCGAACGCGGTCGTGACCAAGACCGACAAATCGCTGTTGATGGTCCGCGACGAAGTGCGCTGCCGGCGCTGCGACTCGCATCTGGGGCACGTCTTCGACGACGGTCCGAAGCCGACCGGGCTGCGTTATTGCATGAACGGTGTCGCGCTGCGGTTCCGTCCCGGCCGCGCTGCCTGACGTCAGCGCTCGGCGGAGATCCAGCGCCGGCCGAGATCGTCGCACAGCGCGGCTTCGTCGAAGTGCGAGCCCATCAGCGCGGCGAGTCCGCGCCGGC
>CALEOJ010000129.1 GCA_937910425.1 uncultured candidate division WPS-2 bacterium | reverse complement strand
GGCGCTCCGGCTGCCCCGCTTCGCCGCGCGGGCCACGGTCCGGACCAGGGCGACCACCAAGATGATCGCCCCGATACCGAACTTCAGCAGGTCGTCGGTGCTCACTGCGGCGGCGAAGTGCTCGCCGGCGGCGGGTTCGAACCGTCGGGAACGACGCTCGAGCCGATCGCTCCGCGCATCTCGGTGTCGGCCTTGACGTTGTTGATCTTGTAGTAGTCCATCACCCCGAGATGGCCGGCACGAAACGCGTCGGCGATCGCTTCGGGGATGTGCGATTCGGCCTCGACGACCTTCGCGCGCATCCGCTGGGTCTCGGCCTTCATCTCCTGCTCCAGCGCCATCGCCGCGTACTGACGCTCCGCGGCCTTTGCCTGCGCGATCTTGCGGTCGGCTTCGGCCTGCGACGTCTGCAGATCGGCGCCGATGTTCTTGCCGACGTCGACGTCGGCGATGTCGATCGAGACGATCTCGAACGCGGTTCCGGCGTCGAGGCCCTTCGCCAGCACGGCCTTGGAGATGCGGTCGGGATATTCGAGCACTTGTTTGTGGTCGATCGCCGCGCCGACCGCGCTGACCACACCTTCGCCGACGCGCGCGACGATCGTCGGCTCGCCGGCGCCGCCGACGTACCGGTCGAGGTTCGAGCGCACGGTGATACGCGCTTTGACGTTCAGCTGGATGCCGTTCTGCGCGACGCCCTGAAACAGCGGCGTCTCGATCACCTTCGGATTCACCGAGGTCTGCAGCGCTTCGAGCACGTCGCGGCCGGCGAGGTCGATCGCCGCCGCCCGCTGCCATTCGAGCGGGATCTGCGCGCGCTGTGCGGCGATCATCGCCAGCACCACCTTGTCGACGTTGCCGCCGGCCAGGATGTGCGATTGCAGCTGGTCGACGGTGAGCGGGACCCCGGCCTTGCGCGCGCGGACCAGGTTCGAGACCAGCAACCCCGCCGGGACTCCGATGATCCGCATCCGGATCAGCGAGCCGATCGAGAGCGGAACCCCGGCGGCGACGGTGCGGATCCAGAGTCCGATCGGGAAGTAGTAGAAGAACAACAACAGGCCGACCAGCAGCGCGACCGTTATCAGGACCAGGATGAATGTGCCCATTATGCGCTCCTACGGCGCCGGTTCAGGGCGCACGAAAATCCGCGCGCCCTCGACGCGGGTGACCCGGACCGGTGTTCCGGCAGGGACGAAGTCCCCCTCCGTCAGCACGTCGACGCGAGCGTCGCCGAACATCGCGACACCGGCCGGACGCAGGAACGACAGCGCGGTACCGACCGCCCCGAGGAGGTGGCGATGGTCGAGGCTCGCGACGTAGTCGGGACCCTGGGCCCCGGCGAACATCAGCCGCTTCATGAAGGCGTTCTCCGGCAGCACTCGCTGCAACAACCAGAACACCGCGATCGTCAGCACGATCGCAAGCGCGAGCGCCTGCAGCGCGCCGACGAAGAACGGCAACCCGAACGCCAGCAGCACCGATGCGACCAGGATCAATGCGCCGAGCGTGCCGGCGATTCCGTGGCCCGGGAGCACGTGCAGCTCGAACAGGATCAACAGCAGGCCCACCAGCGCGAGCGCGACGACCAAACCGTTCGAGAATCCCGCGTAGACGTGCGTTCCGAAGAACAGCGCGAGCGCACTTGCGCCGACCGCGCCGGCGATACCGTGCAGGGTCTGCAACTCGATCAGCAGTCCGAGGAACCCGATCGTGAGCAGGAAGCCGCTCACGGTCGGATCGGTCGCGAACCGCGCGATCTGCTCGGCGAGCGTGTACGTCGCGCTGGTGCGAGGCGCGCCGGCGAGGCCGAAGCGTGCCAGTGCCGCGTCGAACGAGCCGACCGTCGCCTCTGAGAAGCCTTCGGCGCGCGCCTGGTCGGCGGTGAGCGTGAGGATTCCGTTGTGCGCCTTGTACTTCGGTACGTCGACGGTCGCGTCGACCATCGCACCGGCAAGATGCGCGTTGCGGTGATAGCGCCCGGCGGTCGCTTCGAACTCGCTGCGGAGCGCCGACACGTATTTAGCCGTCTTCGGGATCGGCTCAGCGGCGCCGATTGAGCCGCCTGACTGGATCGCGATCCGCCCGGCAGCGAGCGATACCAGCGCGCCAGCCGAAAAGGCGCGCTCGACGAACGCGTCAACCGGGACCTCACTGCCAAGCAGCGAGTCGCGAATCTCGAAGGCTGCGGCGACCAGACCGCCCGGCGTGTTGACGTCGAGCACGATCGCGCGGGCATGCTGCTCCTTCGCCTCGGCAACGGCGCGCTCGACGAGGTGCGCCATCCCCTCGTCGATCGTTCCGGTGATCGGGATGACGATGACGCCGCCCCGCGGAGCCGCGGACGCCGCTTGGGCCCAGGCGGAACCGCCTCCGGCGAGGAGGCAGACCAGGGCGAGGAGACGGCGGGCAATCACACCACGGACTACCGCTTCGCGCCCGTCAGGTTACGCCGAAGCAAGTTCTTCGCCAACGATCTGCCGGACGGTGTTCCCGTCGGCCAAACCCTTGAGCTGCGGCATCACCGCCTTCATCAGCGCACCCTGGTTGCGGCCGTCGGGCGGCAGCTCGCTGAGCGCCGCCCGGACGATTGAGCGGATCTCGTCGGGCGACTTCTGCGCCGGCAGGTACGCCTGCAGGATCTCGCGCTCGCGGGTCTCCTTCGCGGCCAGTTCGGTTCGGCCGGCCTTCTCGAACTGCTCGATCGAGTCGGTGCGCTGCTTCACGAGCTTTTGGACGACCGCCAGTTGGTCGGGCTCGGAGAGGTCCGCGCCGGCCTCGATCCGGCGGTAGCCGAACGCCGAGACGACACTGCGCAGCGTGTCCAGGCGAACCTGGTCCCGCGCCCGCATGGCGTCCTTCAAATCGGCCGTGATCTGGTCTTTGATGCTCATTCTAAAGGCGCTCCGCCCCAGGCTCCGCGCCCCCCACCGCTGCGCGGCGGGGCCCCCAAATAACGCGCGCCCTTCGCGATTGCAGCTTGGCTAGATTCCCCGAGGGGGCGCGCAACAACATTCCTGGTTCTTTCGTCAAAAGCAAAAGGGCCCCGCGGGGCCCTTCGTCTTTAGCTGCGGCGCTTGCGGGCGGCGGCGCTCTTCTTCTTGCGGCGGACGCTCGGCTTCTCGTAGTGCTCGTGCTTTCGCGCCTCAGCGAGGACGCCGGCCTTCTGGGTCGCCTTCTTGAAGCGGCGCAGGGCGCTCTCGATCGTTTCGCCTGGTGCGACTCGAATCTCCATCTACTAGAACACCTCCCTCCGCCACGGCCGAAACCGCTTCGTGGCCCGTTAGGGCCCGACCAAGGACGATACCACAGCACGCGCGCTCCGTAAAGGACCTCAGCCGGGCGGCCACGTCATGCGGCGGCCGGCGAGGACGTGCGCGTGCAGGTGGTGGACCGTCTGGCCGGCGTCGGCGCCCTCGTTCATCACGACCCGGTATCCGCCCGGGCCGAAACGGCGGCCGAGTTCCGATGCCGCGGCGAGCAGGCGCGTGGCCTCCGCGGGCGCCTTCTGCATGAAATCGCTGAGGTGCGCGGCGTGCTCGGTCGGGATCACCAGCACGTGCGTCGGCGCCTGCGGATTGAGGTCGCGAAACGCAACGACGTGCTCGTCGCGCAGCACCTCGTCGGCCCGGATCTCCTTGCGGACGATCTTGCAGAAGATGCAGTTCGGATCGAGGTTCGGCATCGTCAGCTCCCCGGCTGGATCAGGTTGAAGTGGTACGAGGTGTTCGGGCTCGGCACGAACCCCTTGAGCGAGGACTTCAAGACGATCGGCACGCTGGTGTGGACGAGCGAGATCGCCGGCGCCTGGTCGTGCACCATCGCGTTCGCTCGCCGGTAGATCTCCTTGCGTTTCGCATCGTCGACCGCGCCCTGGCCCTGCAGCATCAACTGGTGGAACGCCGGGTCGCGCCAGAACGAGTAGTTCTGCGCCGTCCCGTCCTTGTGGGCCGAGTCTTGATCGAGCAGCGGGTAGAAGAAATTGTCGGGATCGCCGTTGTCGCCGGTCCATCCGATCAGACACATCTCGTGCTGACCGTGCTTGATGCGGTCGAGGAAGACGCCCCACTCGTACGGCTGCAGCGTCACTTGGATCCCGGCTTGCGCCAGGTTCGCCTGGATCGTCTCGGCGACGCGCTGCGGTTCGGGCAGATAGGGACGCGGCGCGGTCGAGTAGCTCAGCGTCGTCGCGAACCCGTGCGGAAAACCGGCCGCCGCGAGCAGGGCGCGCGCCTTCACCGGATCGTGCGGATACGTCTTCACGGCGGGATTCTCACCCAGCATCCCGGGCGGCGTCCAGTTATCCGCCACGACCGCGCCGCTGGAATACAGGCTCTTCGCCATCGTCGCGATGTCGATCGCGTACGCGATCGCCCGCCGCACGCGCACGTCGCCGAACGGCTTCTTCTCGACGTGCATCGCGACGTAGCTGACGTTGTTCGAGGGCTGCTCGATGACGCTGATCCCCGCCTGTTTCGCCAGCGCGTTCGCGTCGTCGGGGCGCGGATCGGTGAGGATGTCGATGTCGCCCTTCTGGATCGACAACACGCTGGTCGCCTGATCGGGGATGTCGCGGATGATGACCGTCTGGTAACCGGGCTTGCGGCCCTTCCACTTCGGGTTCGCGATCAGCGTGATGTGATCGTCGCGCACCCACTCCGCGACCTGGTACGGCCCGCTGCCGACCGGCTTGATCTCGAACGCCTTCGGGTCGGCGAGGATCGCCTGCGGTGAGCCCAGCCCGAACGCCTGCTCGGCGATGTCGCGCAGAAACGGCCCGAGCGGTTTGCCGAGTTTGATCACGACCCGCGTCGCGCTCGGTGCCTGCACCTCCGTGATGACGCCGGGAAAGCCGCCGAAGTCATCGGCGTAGTACGAGTAGGTGAAGTTCCCGTGCGCCGGGTTCATGGTGAGCCGCCAGCGGTCGAGGTTGAACTTCACCGCCTTCGCGTCCAGCGGGGTTCCGTCCGAAAACACGAGGCCCGGCTTCAGCTCGAAGGTCCACGTCTTGCCGTCGGCGCTCGCCGACCATCGCTCGGCGACGTCGCCGACGACATCGAACGAGCCGGGCTTGAAGGTGACCAGGTTCTGCATCACCTCGTTGGTCGTGTTCAGCGAGAGCCCGTCGGTCGCGTGCGAGGGGTCGAGCACGACCGCGTCCTTCACGCGCGCCATCACCAACGGTGCGCTGCCCCGATTCGCGTTGCCCCCGCCGCCGCACGCGCTCAGCGTCAGCGCGAGCGCGAGCGCGCCCTTCGACAAGCTCAGGATGACATTCCCTTCGACAAGCGACGCACGCTAGTGGGTGCGGACGGTGAACGTCCAGTTGCGGGTTTGCGCATTCCCCGCATTGTCGGCGATCGTGATCTTCACCGTGACCGGGCCGTCGGGGAGCGTCACGCCGGGGCTGTAGGTGATGAACTGATCGGTGCGCGTCGCTGCCGCGGTCACGTCGAGGCCGTTGACCTCGATGCGGACCTTGCTGACGTCGATCCCGGCGTCGGTCGGCGTGCGGTACGTCGCGTAGATCGACGGTTTGTTGTTGTTGACGGTCTGCCCGTTCGGCGGCGCGATGTCGACGATCTGCGGCTTGGTGGTCGTCACCGCGATGAGTTGTGCTGCCTCGGCCCGCGGCGCTTCGGACGCGCCGACGCTGAGATGTCCGTAGATCGTCGTGCGGCTGAAGTTGATCCCCTCGGGCACGGTGTACTTGGTCGTGTACGTACCGGGTTGGATCTCGGGCACCGGCAGTCCGGTCAGATACGTGCCGATGTCGAACGAGGCTCGTCCGCCCGGCGTCCCGTGCAGCATGACGGTGAACGCGTCGCCGGCGCGCAGCGGACCCTTCGCGCTGACCGCGATCTCGGTGATCTGCGCCGACCCAGCCGGCGTCGGGGTCGATTCGACGACGCGTGCGACCAGGATCTGACGCTTCTCGCCGGTGTCCGGATTGAGCCGGACGGTGACGTTGTCGCCGACCTTCAGATCGGCGATCGCGACCGGCTGCCCGTTCAGCGTGATCTCGGTGCCCTTGTCCGGCGTCACGACGTAGCCGTTCTGCAGGACGAACGCGCTCGACGAGACCGCCGCGATCGTCCCGGCACGCGACGCGTAACGGGCGATCACCTGATCGACGCGCCCGTCGCTGCGCAGGATGACGCTGACCGCGTCGCCGACGTGAACGTCCTGCAGGGTGGCAGGCGTGGTGGTGCGGGTGACGACGTCCTGCACGACGATCTTTGCGTCCGAGGTGATCGCGATCGTGCGCACCGACTGGCCGCGCGTCACGGTGACCGTTTCCGGCGCCGAGTTCAAGTCGACCGCGCTGACCGTGCCGACGATCTGCGTCGAACCGCCCGGTGTGTGCTGCTCCAGCCCCGGGGTCCGGCCGACGACCGACGAGACGACCTCAACCCGCTCGCCCTTCGGATCGTACGAGACTTGCGCGCCGAGCGAGTCGGCGACGAAGCGCAGCGGGACGTAGGTCGCACCGTCGATCTCGACCGCCGGCGAATCCAGCGCGATCGTGCGCGTGTCGACCGTGGCGCGGCTCGAGCCGACGGTGATCGTGATGCGCTTCGACGGCGCCGACGCGACCAGGGTCTGGCCGTCGCGGGCGACGTTGATGCCCAGCGCGCTGTAGATGCGCACCACGGGGACGAGCAGCCGTCCGCCGACGATCCGCGGCGCCGGATCGCGAGCGAGCTCCTCGCCGTTGACCACGATAGTGATCGGCCGAACCGGCGCTTCGTCCCGCTTCGGCGGCGGCGCGGCCGTCACCGGAGCGGCCCACGCCGCGACGAAGACCAGCAAGACCAGCGCCCTTCGCAGACGCGTCATCCTGACTCTTCGACGAGCTCAGAGGAAGGGGGGGTTAGGGGCATACCACCTCGCGATAGACGGCCGCGGTCGAAGCCGCGAACCGATCCCAGGTATACGCCCGCAGCGTGACCGCGCCCTCGGCGGCGCGTTCCCGCGCGCGCGCCGGAT
>CALEOJ010000128.1 GCA_937910425.1 uncultured candidate division WPS-2 bacterium | reverse complement strand
GGACCGCTCGACCAGGCGCTTCGCCTCGCCGCCCGCGCTCAGCACGATCGGCGTCCCGACCAGCATCGCGTCGAACAGTTTCGTCGGCAGGCTGTCGGCGATCGTCGCCACCAGCGGCACGACGGTCAGCGCCGCGTCGGCCATCGCGCGCAGCGCGTCCGGACGGGGCAACGGGCCGGTGAACACGACATTCGCCAGCCCTTCGTCGCGCACGCGGGCGCGCAGCCGGTCCCCGTCGGCGCCGTCGCCGATCAGCATGAAGCGAATCGACGCGTCCGCGCGCAGCTCCGCCGCGGCGTCGAGCACGACGTCGAGTCCCGTCGCTAATCCCATGTTGCCAACGTAGACGATATCGCGAACGCCAGGCACCGCAGCGTACGGCGGCCGGTCTGCCGGCTGGAGCGCGTCGAAGCCGTTCGGCGTCAGCGCGATCTTCGTCTCGGGTACGCCACGCGCGGCGATCTCGCCCGACGCGGTCTCGGTGACCGGCGTGATCAGCGCGGCGCGCGCGTAGAGCGCGTCGGCGACGCGGCCGACGATGCGCGCCAGCGTCGAATCGGCGTCCCACGCGCCCATCTTCACGGCGACGTCGGGGAAGACGTCACGCACGTCGACGACCAGCCGGGCACCGTGCAAGAACGCGCCGAGCAGCGCCGGCGCGGCGAGCGTGATCGGCGGCGAGGAGACGATCACGAGGTCGTAGCGCTCGCGTACCGCCGCAATGAGCACCGCGATCCCGGCCGCGACCGAGAGCCAGTTCAGGATCCGGCCGCCCGGCAGCGCGCGCCCCGCATAGGTCCAGACGCGTTCGACGGTAATGTCGCCGTGTTGCTCGAGCGCGTGAAATCGTCCGCGATAGGGTTCCTGGACCGTCCCCAGCGGGAATGAAGGCATAGCGGTGTACACTCGGACCTCGTGACCGGCGGCCGCGAGCGCTTGCGCCATCGCGCCGACCCGGTTGGCCGCGGCGCACGGCTCGGGCGCGAAGAACTGGGAGACGATCGCAATCCTGCTCACCGGAAGACCTCTACCCACCAACGCGCGCCCGGTTGCTCTTCAGGGAACGTCGACCGTCGTCGAACGCGCGATCGTCAAGAACTTGTCGGATTTTGATGCCCTACGCCCCGCCTGGGACGAGCTCCGCCGCTCGGATCCGCAGGCGACGGTCTTCCTCTCTTCGGGGTGGCTGCGCGCGTTTCTGTCGATGAGCCCGACGCCGTGGAGCATCCTGACGCTGCGCGAGGGTGGGCGGCTGATCGCGGCGCTTCCCCTCTCGCTCCGCGCCGCGCCTCACCGCCGTGTGCCGATCGCGCGCGAGCTCACGTTCGCGAGCGAGCCGTTCGCCGACTATCAGGGGCTGCTGTGCGCGCCCGGCCACGAGGACGCCGCGATCGAGGCGTTCGCGTCGATGGTGCGGGCGATGCCGTGGGACCGCGCTCGTTTCCCGGACGTGCAAGACGCGCGTTTCGCGGCGGTCGTCGACCGGCTGGAGGCCGACGGCATCACGGTGGAACGAACCGTCGCGCCGCCGTGCAGCATCATCGATCTGCCCGCGGATTGGAACACGTACCTGGCGACGCTGAGCAAACCGACCCGCCGAGGCACGCTGCGTCCGCTCAAGGTGCTCGCCGCGGAGCTTCCGGAGTTCCGCATCTCGGACGCGACCCCGCAGGACGCCGAAGCGCACATCGCGGCGATGCTCGACATCAGCGCGATGCGCTGGGGCAGTACGCGGGCCCGGCGGCGCAAGTACGAACGGCTGTTTCGGGCCGCGTTCGCCGAGGGCTGCCTGCGGATCAGCATCATGTGGGACGGCGCGCACCCCTTCGCGGGCGGCGCCGCGTTCGTCGATGCCGTGCGGGGAACCTACGGCGCGTATCAAGTCGGGCACGATCCGGCCTACCGACGCTTCAGCCCCGGCAAGGCGATCCTCGCGGCCCGCATCCGCGAGGCGATCGAGGGCGGGTATCGCGTGTTCGACTTCATGCGCGGCGACGAGAGCTACAAGAGCTCGTACGCGACGCGCGAGGTCTCCAACGTCCACTACACGCTACGCCGGCGCGGCCTGCGGGGCTCACTCCTGCGGCTGGCCGATCCCAGCTATGCCGCGATGCGGGCCGCCTATGCGCGGCTGCGTCTTCGACCTGCGGAGGCACCGGTGGCGGAGACCGACCGTTAGGCCGGTTCGCCTCCTGGGAACGTGCATCACGCCGTGGAACGGATTCCGATCGAGACGCTGGGTGCGTTCGACGCGATACGGCCCGAGTGGGACGAACTTCGGCGTGCCGATCCGCACGCCACCGTCTTCCTGACCTCGGGGTGGCTGCGCGCGTTCTTGGCGATGAGCCCCACGCCGTGGAGCATCCTGACGCTGCGCGCCGACGGCGTCCTGGTAGCGGCGCTTCCGATCTCCGTCCGCGGCGCGCCGCATCACTGGCTGCCGCTGGGTCACGTCCTCACCTTCGCGAGCGCGCCGTTCGCGGACTATCAGGGGATGCTGTGCCGTCCCGAGCACCAGGACGCCGCGATCGAGGCGTTCGCGCAAGCGCTCCGAGCGCTCCCATGGCAGCGCGCGGATCTTCCCGACGTTCACGATCCGCGGATCGGTACGCTGGTGCAGCGCCTGATCGGCGCGGGCGCCTTGCTGCACGAGCTGCCGGCGGCGCCGTGTCATCGGATCGACCTTCCGCCCGAGTGGGAGGCGTATCTGGCGACGCTCAGCAAACCGACGCGCCGCGGAACGCTCCGTACGGCCAAGCAGATGGCGGAAGAACTGCCGTTGGGGCGCGCAAGCTTCGCCGACGCTTCGAACCTGGATCTCCACATCGACGCGGTCCTGCAGTTGAACGCTCTGCGCTGGGGCACGAGCGCGGCGCGCTACGCGAAGTACCGCCGCCTCTTTCGCGCGGCATTCGCGGAAGGCTGCTTGCGGATCGTGGCGCTGTGGGACGGTGAGCGCCCGATCGGGGCCGGCGCCGCGTTCGTCGACGCCGAGCGCGGATTCTACGGCTCGTATCTGGTCGGACATGACCCTGAGTACGCGCGCTTCAGTCCCGGCAAGGGCGTTCTTGCGAACGGCATCCAGGACGCGATCGGCGGCGGCTACCACGCCTTCGACTTCATGCGCGGTGGCGAGGGCTACAAGAGCTCGTACGCGACCGGCGAGAGCACGAACGCGCACTACGCGCTGCGCCGCCGCGGTGCGCGCGCCGTGCTGCTGAACGCGATCGAGCCCGGGTATGCGGCGCTCCGCGCCGCGCTCGTGCGGTTGCGCACGCAGCGACACGCAGCGTAGCGCGCGCGTGCGCGTTCTGCACGCCGCCAGCTTCTACGGGAGAACGGCGGGCGGCTTCGTTCCGCTGATCGGCGCGCTCGCGCGGCGGCTCGCCGCGCGCGGCGACGAGATCGCGC
>CALEOJ010000127.1 GCA_937910425.1 uncultured candidate division WPS-2 bacterium | reverse complement strand
TTCCAGGTCATAGGGTTAGATTCTTGTCGGTGACGGCGCCCTCGGAGGCGCTCGGCTTGCGCGAGTCGTTCACGTAGAACCCGGAGCCCTTGAACACGATCCCGGCCGGATTGAAGACGCGGGCAAGCTCGCCACCGCAGTTCGGACACGCGCCGTCGTGGGCTTCACGGAAGCCGTGGCGGACCTCGGTGACGGTCGAGCAGTCGCGGCAACGGTAATCGTACAGGGGCAAAGGGGAGTCTCCGGAGGGAAAGGTGCTCCCAACAGTGTACCGGCTTTAGCAGACCCAGTCAACGAGTGCTAGAAGTCGTCCAAGATCGCGTCGGGCGACTGGTCGAACTCGCACAATCCCTTGAAGTGGATGAGCGAGTCGTTCAGCGCGATGTCGAGCTTGCGGCGCCGGGTGAGCCGGTCGATCAGCGCGCCCAGAACCCCGCCGTACGTCGGGTAATCGACGCGCACGACGAGCTTCGAGCGAGCGCTCTTTTGCTCGATGCGAATGTCGATCCGACGCCGCACGGAGTACGCGCCGACGAGCGACAGCACGTGGCCCGGGATGAACCGGTCCACTTCGAACAGCTCCTCGTCTTCGCCGGGGAGGTTCGAGCGGATCGCCACCTCGCTGCCGAGAGCGATCGGCTCGCCCGGCTCGACGCGCTGCGCACTGCGCATGAAAGAAAGCCACACCGGCCACTTTTCGACCTCACAGACGAGATCGAATGCGGTTCGCGCGGGCGACGCGACATCTTGGCTGCGGTGGAGCGCCCGCGGTGACGGCCGGTCGAGAGACACGGACGGCATTGCCATGGACCCTTTCGTTCGCCTTCAGCTAGGGCCCCGACCTGCTGCTCACCACAAGATATTGTGCACGCCCTCCACATTCGGTACTACACGTTGTGGACGACCCTGGGGAAGCTGTGGAAACCGCTACGGGCGGGCGGGGACGGGGACGGAGCCGTCGCCGACGCCGCGGGCGAACGCGACCAGCGATGCGATCCCGGTCGGGATCGCGCCCTCGTCGAGCCGGAACTGCGGGCTGTGGCCGGAGTGGATGCTGCCCACGGCTTCGTTGTAGATGCCGAGACGCACCATGACGCCGGGCACGCGCTGCGCGAAGTAGGCGAAGTCCTCACCGCCCATCGTCGCCGCCGGCCGCTCGACCGTGAACCCGTTCGCCCGGGTGTACTCGGCGAACGATTCGGCGAGTTCGCCGTCGTTGATAACGGGCGGATAGCCGAAGATCATGTCGAGTTGCGCCTGCGCACCGTACGCTGCCGCGACGCCGTCGACGATGCGGCGCAGCTTCGCTTCGGCGGCTTCGCGAACCGCGGGATCGTGCGTGCGCAGCGTGCCCGTCATGAAGACGCGGTCGGCGATCACGTTGTTGCGGTAGCCGCCTTCGATCGTGCCGATCGTCACGACGATCGACGCGAGCGGATCGGTCTCGCGCGCGGCAACGTTCTGCAGCGCGAGGATCGTCGCCGCCGCGCACGGGATCACGTCGACGGCTTTGTGCGGGTAGGCGCCGTGTCCACCCTTGCCGCGAATCGTGAGGTGAAACTCGTCGGCCGCTGCGTTCACCGGTCCCGGCGTTATTCCGATCGTTCCGGTCGCAAGCCGCGGATCGACGTGCAGCATCGTGACGGCTTCGACGTGCGGATCGTCGAGCGCGCCCTCGTCGATCATCGGCTGCGCGCCACCCGGCCCTTCTTCCGCGGGCTGAAACAGCAGCACCGCCGTGCCGTGGAACGATTTGCGCGACTCCTGCAGCACGCGCGCCGCACCGAGCAGCATCGCGGTATGCGAGTCGTGTCCGCACGCGTGCATCTTGCCGGATATCTCCGACGCGCACTCCTCGCCGGAGTCTTCGGTGATCGGCAGCGCGTCCATGTCGGCGCGCAAACCCGTCACATGTCCCGGCAGCGCGCCGCGCACGATCCCGACGACGCCGGTCCGCGCGACCCGCCGGTGCTCGACCCCGAGCGCGCCAAGCTCCCGCTCGACGATCGCCTGCGTGTTCGTCTCCTCGAAGCCCAGCTCGGGATGGCGATGGATCTCACGCCGAATCTCGGTGGCGCGAGCGGCGACGTCGGGGGCGGGCAGCGTGACGGACATGTTTACGCCTCCATCGCTCGGCGTGCGATATCCTGCGAGCGGAAGGACTCTCGCATCCGTTTGGGATGTTACCGTGCATGGACCGGAACCGGCTTGCCGCGACCTGCGCAGCTTTTTTTCTCGTCTGCTTTTCGGCGGGGAGCGCAAACGCCACGCAGGCCGGAATGCAGCAAATGCAGGTATTTCACGGGGCGCTGGGTCTGCGTCGGCCACTACCCCGACGGCCGCCGCACTCGAGCAGCGTTTCATGGTCGTCGAGTACACATCGCCTCGCCCTGCTGGGGCATCGGCCTAGCGGACGCCTCGAGAAAACGAAAGGGGCCCGCCTCACCGGCGGGCCCCTTGCTGGCCGGCTCGTCCGCAGCTAGCTTCTATATCTCAGAAACGCTGGGACTTCGATGTCGTCCATGTTGACGGGGGCGACTTTGTCGAACTCGAGCGGCGAGCCCAGCGACGCGGCGGTGGTCTGCGAGCGGTGCGGACGCTGGCCGAAGCCGGCGGCCAGGACGGTGACGCGGACCTTGCCCTGAAGACTCGGATCGATCGAGGCGCCGAAGATGATCTGCGCTTCGCTGTCGACGGCGCGGGCGATCATCTCGGCCGCTTCGTTGACCTCGTACATCGAGAGATCGGGACCGCCGGTGATGTTGAAGATCACGCCGCGCGCGCCTTCGATCGTCGTCTCGAGCAGCGGCGAGGCGATCGCCTTCTGCGCGGCGTCGGCGGCGCGGTGCTCGCCGGTCCCCTCGCCGATCCCCATCATCGCCGAACCGGCGTCGGTCATGATCGTCTTGACGTCGGCAAAGTCGAGGTTGATCAGGCCGGGCTGCGTGATGAGGTCGGTGATCCCTTGGATCCCCTGGCGCAGTACGTCGTCGGCGTACGCGAACGCTTCGTTGAGCGGGGTGCGCTTCTCGATGATCTGCAGGATGCGTTCGTTCGGGATCGTGATCAGCGTGTCGACTTTCGACTCGAGATCGGCGATCCCGCGCTCGGCGGCCTGCATCCGTTTGCGGCCCTCGAACGCGAACGGCTTCGTCACCACCGCCACCGTCAGCGCGCCGGACTCGCGTGCGAGCTCGGCGATGATGGGTGCGCCGCCGGTGCCAGTGCCGCCGCCCATGCCGGCGGTGATGAAGACGAGGTCGGCGCCGTCGAGGATCATCGCGAGATCTTCGCGCGACTCGTCGGCGGCCTCACGCCCGATGTTCGGGTTGGCGCCGGCGCCGAGGCCGCGGGTCAACCCAGCGCCGATCTGCACCGTGTTGTTCGTCTTCGCGTTGCGCAGCGCTTGGACGTCGGTGTTGATCGCAAAGAAATCGCAGCCGGTCAAACCAGCCTCGATCATGCGGTTCACCGCATTGCAGCCCCCGCCGCCGAGCCCGATCACCTTGACCGTCGCCGCGTGCTCGGGGACGAACCGTTTCGCATCAGCCATTTTTGCTTGTTCCTCTTCGGGGAAGAGCGGGAGCAACGATCAATTCCAGATTGAGCTGAACCAGGACCAGAATTTGCCGAGCGGACCGCCGCTCTGGCCGTTGAGATGCGGCGTCTGTTCGCCGCGTGGACCGAAGAGCACGAGGCCGACCGCCGTCGCGTACTCCGGCTGTTTCACCGCGTCGGTCAGGCCCGCGACCGTCGAAGGGACGCCGATCCGCACGGGGAGTCCGAACACCTCGGCCGCCGTCGTCTCGATCCCGCGCAGATGCGCGCCGCCGCCGGTGATGACGACCTCGCTGAGCACCTGATCGCGCGGAATGCGGTCGACGATGTTCGCCTTCGCAAGCCGGAAGATCTCGAGGACGCGCGGGACGACGATCCCGCGCAGCTGCGAGGAGGTGACCTCGCGCGTGCTGCGGCCGTCGAGCGTCTTCACGTGGAAGGTCTGATCGGCTTCGTCGGGCCGCACGAGCCCGGAGCCGTAGGTGCGCTTGATGTTCTCGGCCTCTGCGAAGGTCGTCTTCAGGCCGAGCGCGATGTCGTTGGTGAGGATGTTGCCGCCGACCGGGATCGTCGCCGAGTGCAACACGCCGCCGTCGGCGAAGACCGCGATGTCGGTGGTCCCGCCGCCGATGTCGAGCAGCACGACGCCGACCTGCTTCTCTTCGGGCAGCAGCGTCGCTGCCGACGAGGCCAGCGGTTCGAACACGATTCCGGCCGGCTCGAGCCCCGCGCGGTGCACGCACTTGAGCACGTTCGAGATGAAGCTCGACCCACCGGTGACGATGTGCGTGTCGACCTCGAGCCGCCCGCCGCTCATCCCGACCGGGTCGGTCACGCCGTCCTGGCCGTCGATGGTGTAGTGGCGCGGCAGCGAGTGGATGATCTGGCGGTCGGCGGCGAGGTTGATGATCTTCGAGGCGTCGACGACGCGCTTGACGTCGTTCGCGATCACCTCACGGTCCTCGCCCGTCACGGCGACGACGCCGTGGCTGTTCGTCGACTGCATGTGCTCGCCGGTGACGCCGACGTAGACGTGCGAGACGTGGACCCCGGCCATCCGCTCGGCCTTTTCGGTCGCGGCCTCGATGGCGTGGACCGTCGCCTCGAGGTCGGTGACGACCCCTTTGCGCATCCCGGTCGACGGCGCCTCGCCGACGCCGATGATCTCGAGCCCGTCCGGACCCGATGCGGCGATGACGGCACACGTCTTCGTCGTGCCGATGTCCAGGCCGGCGATCGTCTCGCCTCTAGCCATCCGTCCGCGCTTTCACTTCTACCACGACATATTGTGGTTCGGTTTGCGATCACCTACCACATCATCCACATGGGCCCCACCGATTCCATCCACAGGGCCTGCGGAAAACTACCTGAATTCGACCGTCGGCGTCCCCGGAGAGCGGAGGTCGATCGCCCGGATCGGCCGCTTCGTCCCGATCCCGGCCCGGACGGGCTCGACCAGGGCAGCCTTCTTCGCCAGGTCGGCGTCGTCTCCGAATTTTAGGGTCACGCCGGTGACGTCGACCGCCTCCAGACCGCCGAAGCGGTCGCGGCCGAGGCTGCGGACGGCCAGGTTCGCGTCGGCCAACGTCCGAGCATCGCCCAGGAGCCGGCCGACGTCGGGGTCGGCGATCGTTCCGCCCGGCAGGGGTACCGTCGCGGCGCCCGCGTCGATTCGCGCGACGGCGGGAGCGGCGCACCCGGCCTGCAGCACACGCGACGCGGCGTCGATCGTGACCTCGCGGAGACCGGCGCGAACGCACGCCGTCGGCCGCCGTACGGCGATCGTGAGCTCGACGAACGGCTGCGGGAACTGCCCCCGGTGCACGCTCGCGCGATCGACGTACGGGATCGCTTCGATCCGTCCGCGGATCGCGCCGCCGTTCAGCAGCCACACGTTCGCATCGGGTGCGATCGCTGCGACTGCGCGCACGCGTTCGCGCGAAACCGGCGATTCGAGCGGAACGTCGACCCCGACCCGCGCGACGCGGAACCACGGCGAACGCGCCAGCCACGCGCCGCCCACGGCGACGAGAACGAGCAGCACCAGCATGAGGATCCAGAACGGCTTGACGCGGGCGGCCAGCGACGGTTTGCGCCGCCGCGGCAACGTGCGCGAGCGAGCGTCGCTCTTCATCCGAGCACGTACCGCTCGATCGCCTCGGCGACGCCGTCGTGGGCGACGTCGGCGACGACGTGATCGGCGTGGGCGAGCAGCTCCGGCGGTCCCGAGCCCATCGCGACGCCGACCGCCGCCGCATCGAGCAGCGGGACGTCGTTCCACGCATCTCCCACCGCGAGCGTCTGTTCGAGCGGTACTCCGTAGCGCTGCGCGATGAACGCGAGCGCTTCGCCTTTGTTGACGCGGGGATCGACGACTTCGACGAAGTCCACGTGACTGCGGGTCAGGTACGCGCGGTCGCCCAGCAGCGGGCGCAACGCCGCGAGGTGCTGGTCGGCGCGGTCCCCGTCGTCGACCAGCACGATCTTGATCGACGGCCGTGCGGCGAACGCCTCACGCAGCGACGGGACGACGACGGGTTCGACACGCGCCAGCGCCGTGTAACGCTCGGAGAAACGGTTGATCTGTTCGACGTAGAGCTGATCGTCCGCGTAGCACTGCGCGTGCACGCCGCGCTCGTGCGCCCACTCCAGCACCTCACGCGTGACGTCGGGGCGAACCGGCGTCTCGCGCAGCGTCGCGCCGCTGCTCGCCTCGAAGACGGCCGCGCCCTGATAACACACCATGGGGCCGCCGACGCCGAGCGCTTGCGCAAACGGGCGTGCCGAGCGGAACATCCGGCCCGTCACGATCGTGACGACGACGCCGCGCGCCTGCGCCGCCGCGACGGCCTCGCGGACGCGCGGGCGCAGAACCAAATCGTCCCCGACGAGCGTCCCATCAAGATCGAGCGCGACGAGACCGATGCGCGTCGTGGAGAGCATCGAATACCGCGGTTCGACGGCGGCGCCGGGAATTCCGCGACGGCTCGCCGAGCCCGCGAAGCGGGCTGCTACGGCGCTGGAGTGCCGCCTAGACCTCGAGCACCACGACGTACCGTCGCGCGGGCAGCAGCGTTTGCGTGGGCGGTGTCGTTCCGAAGCTGCAGATCACGACCTGATGCAGCGTGATCGGCGCCACGCTCGCGACCCTTACGGGCGGCGAAACCGAAGCATCGTAGAAGACGATGTTCGGATTATTGCTGAGCGTTATCTCGGGACCGCCACCGAAACCGCCGCTGCACCTGTCGAGGACGACGGCGACGGCTTGCGGCCCGATTGTAACCGTCGCCCCGGCGCCGATCGTGTGTCCGCTTTCGAGGGCGATGACCTCGGCCGGCACATCGGCCGTCACGGTCGCCGTCTCGTCGGAAGGGATGGTCCCGGTGAAGTTCAGCGTCATCGTGGAGCCGTTGCTCGCCGGCGCGGTCAGCCTGCCGCTCGCGATCGACTGCGTCGTGATCGCAGGCGGCTGCGGAACGGCGCCTCCGCCGCTGCTGCCGCCGCCGCAGCCGGCGACCGCCATGAAGGCCAACGACGCCAAGGAACCCATCGCCCGCGGGGTCATGCGTTCACTCTGCCACGGAAGAGCGCTCGGTGCAAGCATGACGATCGTCCCGTTTTAGCCGGAACCGCGCATTCTGGCAGTGCGCGCGTGCGCTGGTAGCCCTTCGAAGTCGGCCAGGGCCGCGAGGACGCCCGCATCGGCGCGCATCCGTGCGGGCGAGTTCTCGACCAGCGACATGGTGCGCAGGAAGTCGGCGGTCCGGAGCCCCGACGAGAAGCGAGCCGCGCCCGACGTCGGCAGCGTGTGGTTGGTACCGGCGAGATAATCGCCGGCGGCGACCGGCGTGTGGTCGCCGACGAAGATCGCGCCGGCGCGGCGGATCTTCGGCACCCACGCGTCCGGCTCGGCGACCATGAGCGAAAGGTGCTCCGGCGCGAAGCGGTCGATCACGTCGAGCATCTCGTCGTCGTCCGCGGCGTGCACGAGCCACGCGCGCTCATCGAGGACGCGTGCGACGATCTCGTCACGTCCGCTCGCGCGGCCGAACGGGCCGTCCAGCAAGTCGGCGACGCGCTCCAGCAGTGCGCGCTCGCGCGAGACGGCGGCGACGCGCGCCAGCGGATCGTGTTCCGCCTGCGCGACGAGTTCGCCGGCGACCAGTTCCGGCTTCGCGCTCGCGTCGGCGACGACCAGCACTTCGGACGGTCCCGCCAGGCCGTCGATGCCGCAGATGCCGAACACCTGGCGCTTCGCCTCGGTGACGTACACGTTTCCGGGGCCGACGATCTTGTCGACCGCGGCGATCGTCGCGGTCCCGTAGGTGAGCGCACCGATCGCCTGCGCTCCGCCGACGGCGTAGAGCTCGTCGGCGCCGGTAAACGCGCACGCGTACAGCACCGCCGGATCCACGCTGCCGTTCCGCTGCGGCGGCGTGACCACCACGATGCGATCAACGCCGGCCACCTTCGCCGGGACGACGGTCATCAGCACGCTCGACGGCAGGGCCGCCGTGCCGCCGGGGACGTAGGCGCCGATCGCCACGAGCGGGCGCGACAGGAATCCATAACGCGTGCCGTCGGCGGCGCGGTAGTCGATCGGCTCGGGGGGCTGCCGCGCGTGGAAGTCCGCGATCCGTTCGCGCGCGAGCTCCAGACCGGACGCGATCGCATCGGGGACGAGCCGGCGCGCGTCCGCGACCGGAGGGATCGTCACGCGAAGCGTGTCGAGCGAAGCGCCGGCGAAGTCCCAGCGGCGCGTGTAGTCGACCAGCGCATCGTCGCCGCGCGCGCGAACGTCGGCGAGGATCGCGCGCACGCCCTCGACGACTGCCTGCGGCGGGTCCCAGCCGCCGGCGAACAGGCCGCGCAGCGCTTCGGCGTCAGTCGCGGCGATGATCTTCACGCCGTCGTCTCCGCGTCCGCCACGCGTTTTCCGTGCCGGCCCGCGCCGCCGACGAACCGGCCCGCGCCCGCGATTCCTTCGGCGAACACGACGTCGTACCCAGCGGCGCCCTCGCACCGCAGGAGGTCCGAGAGATCGGCGTCCCACGCGGCGAACGCGCTGCGCCGGTCGGTCAGCATGCAGCGCTGCGGAAATGCGGCGATCTCGCGCGCGAGATCCTCCGCGGCGCCGCGCGCCTGTTCCGGCGCCACGACGCGATTCGCGAGCCCCCACTGCAGCGCTTCCGCGGCGTGCACCGCGCGGCCGGTGAGGATCATGTCCAGCGCGCGGCTCAGTCCGATGAGGCGCGGAAGACGCACGGTCCCGCCGTCGATGAGCGGCACGCCCCAGCGGCGGCAGAACACGCCGAGCGTCGCATCATCGTCCACCACGCGAAGATCGCACCACAGCGCGAGCTCGAGCCCGCCGGCGACCGCGTAACCCGAGACGGCGGCGATGACGGGTTTCGCGAGCGCCGTGCGCGTCGGGCCCATCGGCCCCGGCCCCGCGCCGTCCGGATCGATCTCGTTCCGGCGCTCGTCGTCCGCGATGGCCGTGAGATCGGCGCCCGCGCAGAACGTCCCGCCCGCGCCCCACAGGACCGCGACACGGAGTGCGTCGTCGGATTCGAACGCGGCGAACGCCGCGCGCAAGGCGGTCGCAACGGCGCGGTCGACCGCGTTCCGTTTCTCCGGCCGGTCGATGACGATCGTCGCGATCGGTTCGGCGCGCTCCAACCGAACGCCCGAGCCGAAGTCTGCGGTCACGCCGGAACCGCGGTGAGCCGATCGAGCAGCGCGATCAGCGCGTCGTACTTCGCGCGGAAGCGCACCGGATTGACCACGAAACGCGCGGTGCTCTCGGCGATCTCCTCGACGATGACGAGGTCGTGTTCGCGCAGCGTGCCACCGGTCGCGACGAGGTCGACGATCAAGTCGGCGAGGCCGACCAGCGGCGCGAGCTCGACCGATCCGTGCAGCGGGATCAGTTCGACCGGCAGGTCGCGTTCGGCGAAGAACGTCTCGGCCGACCGCGTGAACTTCGTCGCGACGCGCAGGAAGGTCGGGAACGGCGCACCTTCGTGATACCGGTCGATGCGTCGCGCCGCCACGACCAGCCGGCAGTAGCCGAAACCGAGATCGGCGAGCTCCGCGACGTTGCGGTCGGTTTCCCACAGCACGTCTTTGCCGACGATCCCGCAGTCGGCCGAACCGAACTCGACGTACGCGGGTACGTCGGTCGGCCGCAGAAACAGCAGCGTCGTCCCGTCCGTGGTTGTGACCGTCAGCTTCCGCCCGACGTCGTCGGGAACGTCGATCCCGGCAGTGCGCAGACGCGCCGCGGCGTCGCGGTAGAGCGCGCCCTTCGGCATCGCAATCGTCAGCCCGTCCCGGGGTGCCTCAGGCGGCTTACTCAACGCGCGTCCCAGTTCGACGGCGTACGCGGCATCGGCAACTCGTCGACGCGGCGGCCGACGCGCAGCTCACGCACGCTCCCGTCGAGCGCGATGACGACGCGCGGAATCCCGTACGCGCGCGCCTCTTCGAGCAGCGCCTCGTCGCCGAGGTCGGAGCCGGCGTACCGGACGACGTTTCCGGCCGCCCGCTCCCGCGCCGCGACGATGTCGGAGCCGGCGACCAGCACGTCGATGCGATGCTGCCGCCGGCGCACGTGCTTGCCGCGCCGTTCGAGCGCGATCAGCAGCCGCTCGACACCGGCGGTCCAGCCGACGGCCGGCACGTCGAACC
>CALEOJ010000126.1 GCA_937910425.1 uncultured candidate division WPS-2 bacterium | reverse complement strand
GATCTCGCGACGGCGCGCACGATCGCGGCGGCGCTGCTCGCGCACCCGCTCGCGGCGCAGCTCCTGCGGGTCCGCTGCGAGCGGGTCGGCACGCACGTCGACTGCGGCTTGGTCGTGTCGGGCGTGAAATTCCACCGGCCGCTCGACCTGGCCGCGTGGAACGCCGAGATCGCAACGCTGATCGATGGTGCGTTCGCCGCCGCCCCCGGCGTCGAGGAGGTCGACTGCTGGGCGACGGTACCGCTCGACGCGGGTAAGGGAAGCGTCGTGAGCGGTGATTTTGCGAAGCCGACCGCGGCGACGGTCTTCTCGATCACGGTCCCACGCGCGCAGCGGGGCGCCGTTCGCGCCCGCTTAGGCTCCGGTGAGGGCCTCTTCTGGGACCCGGCCTTTCGGGCGGCCCTGTCGAAGGGGACGAGCGGATGATCCGGACCAGCACCCTACCGAACGGTTTGCACGTGCTCACCGAGAGCATGAGCCACGTCCGCTCCGCGACCATTGGGGTCTGGTGCGACGTCGGTTCGGCGTTCGAGCCGGCCGAACGGCGCGGGATCTCGCACCTGCTCGAACACATGGTGTTCAAGGGGACCCAGCGGCGGACCGCCCGGCAGATCGCCGAGGAGATGGACGCCGTCGGCGGCGAGCTCAACGCGATGACCGACAAGGAGTCGACGTGCTTCTACGCCCACGTCGTCGATCGCCATTTGCCGCGTGCCGTCGACGTGCTGGCCGACATGCTGCTGAACGCACGTTTCGACGCGGACGATCTCGCGCGCGAACAGCAGGTCGTGTTCGAAGAGATCAAGATGTACGACGACTCGCCGGGCGAGGTCGTGCACGAGCGGTTCACCCGCACGCTGTGGCGCGGCGCGAACCTCGGTGACCCCACCATCGGATTCGCCGCTACCGTGGCGGCGATCGCGCGCGAAGATCTGGTCGCCTGGCGCGCCGCGCGCTACGCGCCCTCGACGACGATCGTGACGGCGGCCGGCAACCTGGAGCACGATGCGGTCGTGGAGCTCGTCGCCGACGCGTTCGCCGCGTTCGCCGGCGCGGTGCCGGCATCGGTCCCCGAGCGGCCCCGCTTCACGCCCGCGCTGGACGTGACGATCGACGAAACCGAGCAGGCGTACGTGCTGCTCGGCTCGCCCGGACTCGGATTGCGGGACGAGCGCCGCTACGCGCTCTCCGTGCTCGACACGCTGCTCGGCGGCGGGATGTCGAGCCGGCTCTTTCAGAGCGTCCGCGAAGAGCGCGGTCTCGCGTACGAGATCTCGACGTTCCAGCAAGGGTACCGTGAAGCCGGACTGTTCGGCGTGAGCGCGGGCTGCACGCCCGAGCGCGTGCAGGAGTGCATCGACGTCGTCTCCGACGAGCTCGACCGGCTGCTGCACGACGGCGTCGGCGCCGACGAGGTCGAACGCGCCCGCGAACACCTCAAAGGCAACCTCACGCTCGCGCTCGAGAGCACCTTCAACCGGATGTCGAGGCTCGCGCGCAACCACATCGTGCACGGGCGCCAGATCTCGACCGAAGAGGTCGAGGCACGATTCGACGCGGTGAGCGCCGGTGACGTCGACGCGCTCGCCCGCGAGCTGCTCGGCCCCGCGGAACGCGGGCTCTGCGTGCTCGGTCCGGCCGAGGTGCGCGCGGTTCGCTTGCCGGGGGCCGCCGCCGCGTGAGCGAGGTCCTCTCCGGAAACCTCGTTCTCGCTGCAATCCTCACGCTCGTAACCCAAGCGATCCAGATCGGTGCCTACTCGGCGCGGTACGCTGGGATCGTCACCGGGCGCATCGCGACGGCGATCTCGCTGTTCAGCCTGTTGGTCACGGCGAGCCGGCTCGCGTCGCTGTTCATGGTCCCCTCGCTCGGTGTGATCGCCGACAACGCGAGCAATCCGGCGGTGAAGGCGCACCTCGCGACGGTCGATCCGTCCACGCTGCACGTCTTCGACCTGCAGATGCGGATCGTCGTCGCCGCCGGCTCGCTCGGCATCCTGCTCGGAGCATTGCTCCTGCCGGTGTTCCTGGTCATGTTCGTTCGCGGGATCGCGGCGTTCGAGCGGCTCGGTTCGGTACCAAGGGCGCTCTTGCGGCTGTTCGATTCGCGCGTCCTGGGCGATCTGCTCCGCGCTCTGCGGCCGCCACGGTTTCGGCTCTCCGATTTCCCGCTCGACGCGGTTCCGAAGAAGCTGCTGATCGCCAACACGCTGCTCTTCGCCGTGTACTCGGTTGGCGTGGTGGCGGCATACTACGCCAGCGTCATCGTGCTCGACGCGCGGACGACGGCGACCGGTCTCTCCGGCTTGGTGAACGGCATCGGTACGGTGGCGTTCTCGCTGTTCATCGATCCCACGACGGCGTTCATCGTCGACCAGACGGCGCGCGGCGAACGGCCGCGCCGGGACGTGCTGGCGATGATCTTCTGGCTCGTCGTCACCGCATTCATCGGAACGGTGCTGGCGCAGCTGATCCTCTATCCATCCGCGGAGTATATCGCGGCGGTCGCGAACTTCTGGTTCAACCACTCCAGGCACTGAACGATGAAACGAATCCTCCGCCTCGCTGCCCTCATCCTCACCTGCGCCGCGCTCGCGATCGGGACGAGCGGCTGCGCCACCAGCGTCGCGCAGTGGATCGTCAAAGAGCGCAACCACCAGGGCGACATCGCCTTGCGAAACGGGAACTATCCCGACGCGTCGGTGGCGTACCAGCTGGCGCTCAAGGTCGATCCGGCGAACAAGCACGCGCGTGCCGGCCTGACCAACGTGCAGATCCGGCTCGCCCAAACGTTCTTCGCCGCCTCGAAGTTCGATGACGCGATCGCCGCGCTCGCCGTCGCGTCGCACTACTCGCCCGCGGAGGACCGCGTCCAGAGCCTGCGCGGCGAGATCGAGCAGGCAGAGATCAAGCGTGACATCGTCGTCTCGAACTTCCCGCTCTACAAAGTGACCGGTGCGTCGATCCAGCGGTCGTACGCCCAGCTCAAGACGCAGAACAACGAGATCCTGCTGGCGCTCAAGCGCTTCGACTACACCTACGATACCGCCGACCTCGCCGCGGCGATCCGCCAAAGCTACCTGCTTAACGAAGAGGTCGCGCGCCTGACGAACCGACTCCAGCTCTATCGCCAGCTCGTCGAATCGGGCGTCCCCGAGAACTCCACCGAGAACCTCGCCCCGCCGGCGAGCCTGCTGCCGCTGCCCTGAGCGGGAAAATCCGGGTGTCGCGCCTTTGGGTCACGCGCGCAGAAGTCGAGCGTCGTACACGAACGGTTCGAGTGACGGAGATACGACCAGAGTAGAGGCTCGGTGATGCCGTGGGTTGATGACGAAATTCCGCTCCTCACGGACGATCACAGACGGCACCGCTAACGCTAAGGAACGTGCCTCTCGCAGCCACTGCTCGCCGTACGCTACCGCCGACGGCGATCCGGCGATGTCCCAATCGGCGGGCGGCGCTGCTGTCTCGATATCCGAATCTTCGAACTCGACTTGCGAGAAGACGAGATCGCCTGGAACGAGATCACGATCGAGGTGAATGAGATACTCGAGTGCCGCGAGCGCGCGGCTCGGCGACGCATAAGCTGCGGGGAGGCCGACGGGATTCCATCTGTTTCCGAATAACTCGGCGCCGCGCCCGTTGAACGCGACGGTCGCCGGCGGCTGGCTGTGGGCCCGGCGCGCAAGTCGCCAGGCGCGGATCACGCAACGCCGCCGTACGCGATCACCCCGAGCGCCCGGCGCACGAGTGCAGTACCCGCGTCGGTCGCAATCATTTCGAGCGGAGTCTTTCCAAGCAGTGCTGTGTTCGGGCGCCGCATCCAGCTCAGCGCCTTGGCGGTATCTCCAAATGCCTCAGCCGCCTCCGTGATAACGCGCAGAAGCCGCATGGTGCGATCGCCCTCGGCGACGTCGAGCGCTTCGCCGCTGTCCTCCTTGCGCCGAATAGTCTTCGCGCTGTTCCCGAGGACCGCAGCGATCTCGTCGCGCGTGAGCCCGATCTTTTGCAGCGCCCGCCACGTGCCGGCGGGCAATCCACGCTTGATGGCCGCCGATTCGGAGACGGGCGACGGATCCACGAGCAGGCTACAGACCTTCGAAAAGTCCCGATCGCGCTTCCAGACGGTCCATAACGGGACAACTGGCTTCGAAGAGTTACCCATTTGTCCCATTATAGCACAAGGCTGCTACGCCCGCATCGCCGCCGCGACGGTCGCGGCCATGCGGAGCAGCGACGGTTTGGCGGTGTACTCGAAGAGCTTGCGGCCGACCGTGTCGGCGCGGCGGTGCGTCACGAACCACGGCGGGGTGGGGAGCAGTGTTCGTTCGCCGTCGCCGAGCGAGCGGGGGAACGGTGCGAACGGCGCGCGCACGACCGTCTTCTGCGGCCTGTCGAACAGGTACGCGTTGTGGACGATGCCGATCCCGCTGCCGACGGCGTCGATCGTGTTGCCGGGATACGCGCCCCAGCTCGCCGTCGGCAGCGTGAAACCGACGCCGGGCCAGGTGTTGATCGTCACGCAGCCGTAGCGCAGCGCCGCGATCCCGTCGTCGAAGGCGGGGCCGAGTTCGGCGATCGTACGCGGATGGATCAGGATCGCGGCGCCGAGGGTACCGTGCAGACGCTCGTTGCAGAAGGCGACCGCGTTGCGCAGGAAGCTCGCGGCGTCGTCACCCGGCAGCGCGGTCTGCGCCAGGACCGGTCCGAAGGCCTCGCTGCAAAAGAGCAGCTCGTCGGCGTTCTCGGCGTCGAGCCCGCCGACGAAGGTGCGGTGCACGCCGTCCATCGGTATGCCGATACTCTCGGCGTTCGGGTACGCGTGCTCGATCGCGTGGACGCGCTCGCGCGAGCCGGGGTAGTACGACGGACGCTGCGGCGCCCCGCCGAGCGCATCGCGTACCCGCTCGAGGAAGCGCGGCGCGAGCTTCCAGGACTGCGCCGTCACGATCACTTGCGCGGCGATGCAGTTGGCCGCGGCGTTGTGCAGCTTCTGGGTCGCGACGTGGGCGGCTTGGAACGCGAGGTCCGGCTCCGACCACGGACCGGGGACGACGATCACCGGCGTCACGTTGCCGAGCTCGCTGGTCACCCGCTTCGCGAGCACCGGCTGATTTGCCCGCTTGCGCGCTTCGCCGTCGGGTCCGCCGCCGAAGACGATCGCGTCGTGGGTGCGTTCGCCGCCGGTGAGGTGAATCGAGTCGACCTGCGGGTGCGCGCAAAGGAACGCGCCGACGTCGGCGCCGCCCTCGGCGATCCGGACGAACCCCTCGTCGATCAGCGAGGAGAAGATGCGCGCGAACACCGGCGCGAGGTACGCATTGACGGGATTGAGCTTGAGCATGACGACGCCGCCGTGCGCGTACAGCGCGTACAGCGCGTCGAGCGGCGGGATGGCGGCGATGTTGCCGGCGCCGAGCACGAGCGTCACGGCCCCCTCCGGCTCGCGCTGCCGGTAGAAGCTCGCGGTGTGCTCGCTCAGCGTCTCGCGCGTCACCTCGGGCTCCATCCAGACCTCGGCGCGCACGCCGTTCAGCAAGATCGCATCGGCGCGGTCGACGGGGAAGACGTCGACGACGACCTGTCCGTCCGGGCGGGTCCGGACGGCGCGCGGCTGTAGCGGCGGGACGCCGTCGCGCGCGATCCCGGCGAGCGTCGCGGTCAACCGGTCGAGCGCCGTCAGCAGCGGATACGGCCCGGAGAGCCACTCTTCGCCGACCAGCGCGGTGCCCGCAATCCCTTTGGCTTCCGCCGCGAGATCGACCCAGGCTTGCGCGGTTTCGACGGTACGCGCGCGCATCGCGCGCAGGTGACGGATCTTCTCGGTGACGGCGAGTCGCGCCCAGGTCCGCGCGTGCGCGCGCAGCACTGCGAGATCGGCTTCGAGCGCAACTTCTGCGACGGTTATCCCTAGATTGGGCACGGGTCGGGCGCCGACTTCCATTCTTGTCTCCAATTCGCGAACGCGCCGGCCATCTCACGGCGGCGGAAGGCGCGCCAGCGGTCTTCCGCGCCGCCGAGCACCTTCGCGGGATCGGTCTCGTACACCGGCCATGCCGCGGCCGGATCGAGGACGGGAAACCGCGAGAGCCAGCAGTAGAGCTCGAGGTTCGTTTGCTTGAGCCGCGCGTGCTCGACCGAGATGTAGTAGCGGGCGCCCTTGCGGATCGCGCTCTGTTCGTTGAACGGCGTCCAGAGGTGCGGATCCTCTTCCCAGCCCTTGCGTCCGATCGTGTACAGGATCGACGGATCGTAGTGACCCATCACGACCAGCGCCCCCGGTGCAAGGGTCGCGTCGAGCTGCTTCGCGCGCACGTAGTTCACCGCGCTCCAGCGGTAATACGGCGCGATCTCGCGGTAGCCGAAGACGATCGCCGCGATCCACACCACGGCGGCGATCCCGGCTAGCGTCGCGCGCCGCTCGCGCGCCGTGCCCCAGCGCTCCACCGCGAACGCGCACAAACGCCCGATCGCCAGCGCACCGAGCGGGAGCAGCAGGTAGAGATAGTAGTCGACCCGCTCGACGGTCACTACGACCCAGGCGTAGAGCAGACCCCCGCCGAGCCAGCCCCACAGCAGGGCGTCGCTGCGCGAGCGGAGCCGAACGCAAAAGCCCACGATCGTCAGCGCGAAGGCGATCGGCCCCAGCATCGTCGTCGCGAGCATCTTGAGCGCGTGCGCGAACGCCACGGCTTTCGCGGCGAACGCGGGGGGCGAGGTGAGCGCCGCCTGCAGCGAAGGGATGACGTGCAGCGTGGTGATCCCGCTCGCCCAGTGCCACTCGGCGTGCGAGGAGACGAAGTGGTCGTACACGGCAAGCGGAACGAACGCGGCCGCTGCGAGCGCCCACAGCTGCGGCCGCGTCAGCGCGCCGCGCCAGCCGAGCCGGGCGAGCGCGCACGC
>CALEOJ010000125.1 GCA_937910425.1 uncultured candidate division WPS-2 bacterium | reverse complement strand
ACCGCGTGATGACGGTGAAGACCCAGGGCCGGCGGCGGTTCATCGTGCTCGACGGCGGCTTGGCCGACAATCCGCGCCCGATCATGTACGGAGCGCGTCACCGGCCCGAGGTGATGGCCGCGCGCAACCTCGGCGCGGACGAACCGGCGACCCTCACCGGCCGCTCGTGCGAGAACGACGAGATGGGCGACTACGTCCTGCCGTGCGGGCTCGCAGCCGGCGACCTGGTCGCGATGCGGACCACCGGCGCCTACACCTACAGCATGGCGAGCAACTACAATCGCTTCGGCCGGCCGCCAGTCGTCTTCGTACGCGGTGGCCACCACCGCCGCGTCATCCGCGGCGAATCGGCCGACGATGTGACGCGCCTCGACGTGGTTTGAGCCCGGTCACTTCTCGCGCGCGTTCCGGCGGGGATTTTACCGGAAAACGTTGTCATCGTGCGCGACGGCACGTACACTGAATCCATCGGACACCTAGCGCCTTTGCATGCCGTCGCGCTCGCGAGCGCGTCTCCCCGTCGTCGCGAGTTGCTCGTGTCGCTGGGTCTGCGCGTCACCGTGGTCCCCACCGCCTACGACGAAACGCCGTCGCTCGGCCTCGACCCGGCCGAGATCGCGCTCCGGCATGCGCGCGGGAAAGCGGCGGCCGCGATGCCGTCCGAAGAGCTGATCGTCGCGGCCGACACCGTCGTCGATCTCGACGGCGAACCACTCGGAAAACCGGCCGACGTCGCGGAGGCACGCGCGATGCTCCGCCGGCTCGCCGGGCGCTGGCACGTCGTCCATACCGCGTTCGCGCTGCGCGGCGACCGGGCGGTGGTCTCGGTCTCGGAAGTAGTATCGACGCGGGTCCGTTTCGCCGATCTTGATGATGAGACCATCGGTGCGTACGCAGCGAGCGGCGACGGGCTCGACAAGGCAGGCGCCTACGGTATTCAGGGCTTCGCGGCGACCCTGGTCGAGCAGATCGACGGCGACTATTTCACCGTCGTCGGTTTCCCGCTCGCCGCCTTCGCCCAAGCGCTCCCCCGCATCGGCTACCGACTCCACCCTCAGCACTCCGAGGTCCACGCGCGATGAGTTTAGCAGGGACCCTCAGGGCGACGTTCAGTCCCGATCTCGGGATCGACCTCGGCACGGCCAACACCGTCGTGTACTCGCACGACGAGGGGATCCTCATCAGCGAGCCGTCGGTGGTCGCCTACCGGACGACCGATGACGCGATCGTCGCGGTCGGCCAGGCGGCCAAGGAGCTCGACGGGCGCACGCCCGGCCGAATCCGCGTCGTGCGGCCGCTGCGCGGCGGCACGATCTCCGATTTCCGCGGCGCGCATGCACTGGTGAAGACCGTCGTCGACCGGGCGCTCGCCGCTCGGCCGCGCGTCGCGCCGCGGGTGATCGCCTGCGTGCCGGGCTGCGCGACCGATATCGAGTGCAAGGCGGTCGAAGAGGCGATCCGCGCGGCCGGACCGCGCACGACGACCTTCGTTCCGCAGGCGGTCGCAGCAGCGGTCGGTGCGGGGCTCGACATCACCGGGACGCGGCCGGCGATGGTGATCGACATCGGCGGCGGGACGACCGAGATCGCGGTCCTGACGCTGTGCGGCGTCGTCGCGATGCACTCGATCAAGGTCGGCGGCGACACGTTCGACGCCGCGATCGCGGCCCGTCTGCGTCAGGACTACTTCGGGATCGGCGTGCTGACCGCCGAGCGCTTGAAGATCGAGCGCGGCTTCGCCGGGCGCGCCCCCGGGCGCGAGCCGTACGTCGTCGCCGGCACCGACATGCGCAACTTGCGACCGGGCAAACGCGAGGTCGACGAAGCGCTGGTCGGCGAGGCGATGCACGACGCGATCGATCGCATTGCGCGCGCCGCTTGGTCGATCCTCGAGGCGTGCCCGCCGGATCTCGCCGGCGAGCTGATGGAAGCGGGGATCGTGCTGACCGGCGGCGGCGCACTGGTGCAAGGGCTCGCAGGCGAGATCGGCGCGCGCACGAACGTGCCGACGACCGTCGCCGACGACCCGTTGGGGTGCGTGGCGCGCGGCGCCGGCGAGATTCTCGCGTCGCCTGGTCTGCTCGAACGGCTTCGGCCGCACGCGGACCGGCTGACGAGGTGGTACCAATCGTTACGAATCGGGATGAGAGAAAGCTATTCGCGATAATCGGGACGGTCATCGTGGCCGCTCTCATCGCGCTCCTTCAGCTCGACTTCGCGCGCGCGGGTAGAACCTCGCCGCTCACGATGACGGTGACGTCGGTGAGCGCGTACCTTCAGCTCGCCGCCACGGCGGTCGTCAACGGCGTGCGCGGCGCGTTCGACACGATCGTACGCACGCCGGGGCTGGCGTCGGAGAACCGGCGGCTGCGCGCCGAGAACGCGACGTTGAGCACGCAGAACGACGAGCTGCAGGAACGGCTCGCGCGCACTCCCGCCGCGCAAGAGCTCGCCGCAGCGCGGCTCGCGCATCCCGACGGGATCGCTGCGACCGTGATCGGCTACGATCCCGAGGCTGCGACGCACGTCGTGACGATCGATCGCGGTGCGAAGGATCACGTCTACCGCGACGATGGGGTCGTCACCGGACGCGGCGTCGTCGGACGCATCGTCGAGGTGGGACTGTTCTCCTCGAAAGTCTTGCTCGTCACCGACGTGACCTCGAAGCTGCCGGCGGTCGTGCAGCACGGCCGCTGGTGGGCGATCGCCGTCGGCACGTCCACCCGCGTGAAACTTCAGTACGTCTCCCAGGACGCAAAGCTCAAGGTCGGCGACCGCGTCGTCACCGGCGAGGGACGCTCGTTCCGCGCCGGCGTCCTGATCGGACGAATCAAACAGATCGAGCCGGTCTCGGCGGGCGCGCTCGATCAAACCGCGATCGTACAACCCGCCGCCGACCTCACGGCGCTCTCACGTGTCCTCGTTCTACCGCAGAAAATATAGGAGCATCGAGATCACGGTCGGCCCGGCCTTTTGGCCGGTGCTCGGCTGGACCTCGCTGCTCGCGCTCGCGCAAACCGTGCTGATCCCGCTCATCGCGTTCCGCGGCGCGGTACCCTCGCTGGTCACGATCGCCGTCGTGCTCTACGCTTCGCGTGCCGGTGCGCGCCGTGGTGCGATGCTCGGCCTGCCGGCGGGCCTGCTGCTCGATATCTTCGCCGGCACCGCGGGCGGCTGGACGATCGCGACGACCGTCGTCGGATTGCTCGCCGGCGGCCTCTCGCGCCGCATGTTCGCCGACGGAGCGTTCGTGCCGGCGGTGCTCTGCGGCCTCGCCGTGTTGGTACGCGATCTGATCTTCTGGATGGTTATGCGCGCCGAAGGCTTTCCGCCGGGCTTCGCGACCGCCCACGCGCACACGGCGCTCTGGGGTGCACTGCTGACCGCCGTGGTCGCATTCGCATGGCTCGTCGTGCGCGGCCGGATGGTGACCGACAAGACGACGATCGAACGGTACGGATACACCTGATGGCGGCGATCGAACGCGGTTCGAGTACCGGCGACGGGCTGCTGCTGCGGCTGCTCTCCTTCAGCGGTCTGCTCGCCTTCGCGCTGGTCGCGATCGTCGTGCGACTCGCCCAGGTGCAGCTGGTGCAGGGCGAGACGTTCGCCGCGCAAGCACGCGCGAACCAGATCCAAGTGATCCCGGTCGCCGCGCCGCGCGGCTTGATCGTCGACCGCCACGGCGTCGTGCTGGTTCGTTCGCGGCCCTCGTTCGTCTGCGCGCTGATCCCGTCCGAGATCTCCAACATCGACAGGACGCTCACCAGACTCGCCGACGTGCTCGCCATCCCGGTCGAAAAGCTGCGGCGGCGGTTGCTGCACCATCACGACAAGAACTACGACGACTTCGAGCAGGTCAAGACGTACGAACCGTACGGGCCGGTGATCCTCGCCACCGATCTGACGCCGGTGCAGACCGCCCGGCTCGCCGAGGCGCAGAGCGATCTGCCCGGCGTCGACATGGAAGAGCAGCCGGTGCGCAACTATCCGTACGGCAAGACGGGCTCGCACCTGTTCGGGTACGTCGGCGCGATCGACGAGGACGAGTACAACGCGCGCAAGCGCAACGGCTACTCGCCGAACGACGTCACCGGCAAAGACGGTCTCGAGAACGCGTACGATCGCACGCTCCACGGTCACGCGGGCGGCGAGCAGGTCGAGGTGAACGCGTCCGGCGCGCTCGTGCGCAAGCTGAAGCCGCTCGACCCCATCCCGGGGAACACGCTGGTGACGACGATCGACTGGCGCCTGCAGAAGATCGTCGAGAAGAACCTCAGCGCGATGCTCGCGAAATGGGGCAAGCTGCAGGGCCGGCGGTTGTCGGGCGCGGTCGTCGTGATCGACCCTTCGAACGGCGGGATCCTCGCGCTCGCCTCGATGCCCGAGTTCGACCCGAACGCGTTCGCCACGCCGATCGACGAGAAGCGATACTCCGCGCTGCTGCGCGACAAGCTGAACCCCCTCTACGACCGCGCGATCGCGGCCCAGTCACCGACCGGTTCGGCGTTCAAGATGGTCACCGGGAGCGGCGCGATCTCGAGCGGCGCGATTGCGCCGAACCAGGTGCTGTACGACTCGGGCGCGTGGAGCTGTCATGGCGTCCTGTTCCGCGACATCGCGGCCGGCGGAATCGGCAGCGTCGGCTTCGTGCGCGCGCTGGCCGCATCGTCCGACGGCTATTTCTATCAACTCGGCTACCGCCTCGGTCACGAGCGGCTGCGCTACTACGCGACGCAGTACGGGGTCGGCTCGCGGCTCGGCATCGATCTGCCGGGAGAGTTTACCGGCAATTGGCCGACCGAGGAATGGACGCAGAAGACCTTCGGTCCCGGCTATCACCTCGAGCCGAGCGACGTGTGCCAGCTGGCGATCGGTCAAGGTGCGATGCAAGCGACGCCGCTGCAAATGGCCAACATCGCCGCGACCGTCGTCAACGGCGGCACGCTCTACAAGCCGCACATCGTCGCGGAGATCCGCTCGCCGCGCGGGCGCGTGCTCAAGACGATCGGGCGCGAGGCGATCCGCAAGGTCAACGTCACCGCCGAGTCGCTCAGAGAGGTCCGGGCCGGGATGGCGCAGGTTACGGAGCCGTGGGGCACCGCTGCCGGGCTCTCGATCGACGGATTACCCTACGCCGGCAAGACCGGGACCGCGGAGACCGAAGGTGGCGCGGGACCGAACACGACCTGGTTCGTCGCGTACGCGCCGTCGGACCACCCGAAGATCGCGATGGCGGTCTACATGGAGAAGTCCGCCGGCTACGGTTCGCAAGTCGCCGCGCCGGTCGCGCAGCACGTGATCGCGGAATACTTCGGCAAGAAGATCCCGCCGCTCTGACCGGCGACGAGCGAGGGCGGCTACACTCCCGAGAGGATCGGGAGCACGCGCCGGATCTCATTCGCGCGCGCGTCGGTCCGGCCGGCGAGGTTGCTGTCGATCAGGTCGTCGCGCTTCGCACGGTGCAAACCGTACGCGGCGGCGAGCGCAACGGTTCCGTCGGTGTCGCGCAGCGCGCGCTCGAGCAGCGCGATGTCGGCGCGCCGCGACGCGCCGTCGACTGCCGCGTAGCGCTCCGCGACGACGTACGAGGCGTACGCGCGCTCGAGTGTCGGCGCGACGACCGCACCGTCGGATTGGCCGAGCGCTTCGATCGCTGCGACGCGCAGCTCACCTTCCTCTTCGTCGAACGCTTTCGCGAGGATCCCCGCACACCAGGCGTCGCCGACGATCCCGAGACCGTCGATGACGCGGCGGCGTTCGTGGTCGTCGAGCTCGCCGGCCTCGCGGTCGACCATCGCGGGCCACGAGATCGTCCGCGAGAAGACCGCGACCGGTCCGGTCATCTCGCGTTCGCGCGCCGCGCCCTGCGCGCCGAGCGCGATCGTTTCGACGGGCGAACGCGCGGTGACGACCGGTTTCGACGAGTGCGGCCAGAAGATGGTCACCCCGATCAGGGTGAACCCGACGATACCGAAGAAGATGCCGATGGGGAGCAACTCGCTAGCGTACGCGAGCTGAACGGCGAGCACGCTACGCTGTTGCTGCTGCCGCTTCGAGCGCCTCGCGCAATGCCGCACGCACGTCGCGGAGCGCTGCATCGAGCGCAGCGTTCTGCGTCCCCGAAAGGACGCGGTGGAACTCTTCCGCCGGCAGCGCTGCGACGTTCCTGAACGTCGTGATCAGCACGCTGCGGTATGCGTTCATCGATTCGCCGCCGTTGGGCACGATGAACGTCGAAGGCAGCAGCTCGGCCAACAGCAGCCACGGACGCGCGCTGCCGAGCGGCTCGGACTCCAGCAGCGCGACGTGCGGAGTGAGCAGCGCGATGTCGATCGGACCTTCGAGCACGACGGTCGCGTCGCCGGCGTCGGCCTCGTCGAACGGCTTCGACGTTTCGAGCGAGCGGACCAACTCCGCCAGCGCGGAACGGCTGCCGCGATCCTCGAGATCCTTCGCGGTGAGCGCGTAGCGCGGCATCCGCATCTTGATGAACAACCGGTCGACGACGCCGCGCAGCGCTTCGCGCTCGGCGGCGAGCTTGCCCGGAACGTCGCCGTTGAGACCGACGAATGCGGTCGGCAGCAGCGTGCGGATCGCGAACAGATGGGTGATCAGCCCGCCGTAGTCGGACTGCTCGAGGAACGTCAGGGCACGTTCGAGAGCGTCGCGCGCGAAGACCAGCCGCACGCGACGCGCGACCACCTCGTGGGCCGGCTCGACCGCGGGGGCGATCGGCTCGGCGGGTGCGGCGGTGGGCGTCGGTGCCGCAACGGCCTGAGCCGCGGCGACCTCGTCGACGTGCTCGGGTTCCTCGGGG
>CALEOJ010000124.1 GCA_937910425.1 uncultured candidate division WPS-2 bacterium | reverse complement strand
GCTGGTCGCCGACATCCTCGTCCGGTTTTGCGAACAGATCCCCTATGCGTTCGTCGTGGTGTGGGCGGTGGGAACGGCAAATGCGCCGGGGCCGGTGAGCGCGCTGCAGTTCGGCGTACTGCGCACCGTCGAGATGGCAACCGCCGTCGCCGTCTACATTCCCATCGCGTACTTTGCCGACCGCAGCCACAAAAAACCGTTCGTAGTGATGACGTTCATCTTCTTCACACTATTTCCGCTCCTGCTGCTTTACTCGCGGTCATTCGGGATGCTGATCGTGGCGTTCGTGTTGCGCGGGTTGAAAGAGTTCGGCGAACCGACACGCAAGGCGCTCATCATGGATCTCGCACCCGAAGACCGCAAAGCCGGTGTGTTTGGATTGTACTACCTGGTCCGCGACGTGATCGTGTCCGTTGCAGCGTTCGGCGGCGCGTTTCTATGGCAGGCCAGTCCAAAGGTGAACCTGCTCACAGCCTTTGCGTTCGGTGCGCTCGGCACGCTTTGGTTCGCCCTGCGCGGTCGCGATCTCGGCTGCTGCCAGCAGTTCGTCGGCGTTGGCCACGAACGGCGCGAGCTCTTCGATCTGCGAGCCGATGTGCGCGTGCAGCCCGATCAGCCGCAACTGCGGCAGTTCGGCGAGGCGGGCCAGCACCGCTCGAAGCTGGGCCAGCGGGATGCCGAACTTCGTGTTCTCGCCGCCGGTGCGGACGAAGGCGTGGGTGTGCGCCTCGATCCCGGTGTTGAGCCGCAGCATCACCGAGACCGGCTCGTCGACACCGGCATGGTCGCTCTCGGACGCCGCTTCGGCAAGTCGTTCGAGCTCCTCGCGGTTGTCGATCACGTCGAAGGCGACGCGACGATCGACGATCGCCTGGAGCTCCTCGCGGGTCTTGCCGCAGCCGTGGAAGTACATTCGCGCAGCCGGAAAGCCGCCGCGCTCGGCGGTCACGAGTTCGCCCAGCGAACAGACGTCGAGCCGCAGCGGCGTCGCGGCGAGGTGCTCGGCGAGCGCGGCGCAGAGAAACGCCTTGCCGGCGTAGCCGACCGCGATCTCGCGCGCCCCGAATGCCCGGGTGAACCGGTCGATCTCGAGGTCGAGCTCGTCGAGGTCGATCACGAACAGCGGCGTCCCGTAGATTTCGGCCAGCTCGCGGGCGCTCACGCCCCCGAGGCTCCTGTCGGCGGCGAGCTCGTCGTCGGTCCTCACGGCCGGTACAACCCGTGCTCGGCGATATAACGATACACCGGCTCGGGGACGAGGTAGCGCACGGTCTTGCCGGCATGCAGCCGGTCGCGGATGCGCGTCGCCGACTCGTCGACGGTCGGCAGGTCGAGCTCGTGGATCTTCGCGCGGCGCTCCGGCGTGAGCTCCGCCAGCGCACTGTCGACGTCGTCGTGACTGACGCCGCCGCGCGGTGCGACGACCAAGGCCTCCACCATATCAACGACCTCGTCGAGGCGCTTCCAGCGCGATCGCACGAGCGAGTCGCCGCCGACCACGAAGCTGAGCACCGCGCCCGGATACCGTGCCTGCAAGCGCGGCAGCAGATCGGCCGTGTATCCCGTCGCGTCCGGTACGAGGTCGCTCTCGTCGAGCGCGAACGCGACGTTGGCCGCGATCGCGATCCGAATCATTTGCGCGCGGTGCTCGGACGACGCGTTCATCGCGCCGTCGCGGTAGTGCTTGCCTTCGCGGGTCGGCACGAAGAGAACGCGGTCGAGTCCGCACGCTTCGCGCACCGCCTCCGCGACGAAGAGATGCCCGTTGTGGACGGGATCGAACGACCCGCCGAAGACGCCGAGTTTCACGCCGCTAGCTATAGTCGAACTCGACGCCGGCGATGCGCACGGTGTCGCCTTCGTGGACGCCGAGTTCGCGCAGCTTCTTGTCGACGCCCATCTTCGCGAGGATCTGCTCGAACCGCGCGAGCGCTTCGTCGGAGTCGAAGTCGGTCATCTGCGCGAGCCGTTCGACGCGGTCGCCGCTGACGACGTAGACACCGTCTTCGATCTCGATCGCGAACGGCTCGTTCGCGGTCAGCTCGATCTGCGCCGGTTCGGGTTGCACGATCGCCGGAACCGGGGTCGCGCGAATCGTTTCCCAGATCGCGTAGACGAGCTCGCGCACGCCCTCGCCGGTCGCCGCGGAGATGCCGCGCAACCCCGGGAGATCGTCGCGCAGCGCTTCGTACGTTGCGCGTGCTTCAGGAAGATCGAGCTTGGTGATGACCACGATGATCGGCCGGTCGAGCAGGGCCGCGTTCCACGCCCGCAGCTCGTTCTCGATCGTCTCTTTGTCGGCGAGGACGTCGTGGAGCGATTTATCGCCGGCGATCAAGTGCACCAGCACGCGCGTCCGCTCGACGTGACGCAGGAAGCGGTCGCCGAGCCCGGCGCCTTCGTGCGCGCCTTCGATCAAGCCGGGGACGTCGACCATCACGTACGACTCGAATTCCGCCACGCGCACGACGCCGAGCTGCGGTTCGAGGGTCGTGAACGGATAGTCGGCGATTTTCGGGCGCGCCGCGCTGACGACCGAGAGCAGCGTCGACTTCCCCGCGTTCGGCAATCCGATCACGCCGGCGTCGGCGAGCAGTTTCAACTCGAGGCGCAACTCGCAGTGCTCGCCCGGCGCGCCTTTCTCGGCGAAGCGCGGCGCTTGGCGCGCCGCCGTGGCGAAATGCTGATTGCCCTGACCGCCGCGGCCGCCGCGCGCGACCCGCACGCGTTCGCCCGCGGTGCTCATGTCGGCGAACAGCCGTGAGTGCAGGCGGTTGCCCTCGGCGTCGAGTTCGGTGCGCGTGACCAGCGTGCCGACCGGGACGCGAATGAGCATCTCCTTGCCGGCCGGACCGGCCTTGTTGTTCTGTCCGCCCGCCTTGCCGGCTTCCGACGCGAACTGCTTCTTGAAGCGAAAGTCGACCAGCGTGCCGAGCTCCGGATCGGCGATCAGCACGACGTCGCCGCCACGCCCGCCGTCGCCGCCGGCCGGCCCGCCTTTTGGCACGTACTTCTCGCGCCGCCACGCGACAATCCCATCGCCGCCGTTCCCGGCCGCGACCGTGATCGTCGCCTCGTCGATGAATTGCATCGGCTACAAAGCAAAAAGAGCCGTGGTTACGGCTCTTCTCGTCGCTCGAACGGCGGCCGGATCAGACAGCGGCTGGGATGACGTTCACGTGTTTTCGATTCTTCGAGCTGGTGAACGTGACGTGTCCGCCGACGACCGCGAAGATCGTATGGTCGCGACCGATGCCGACGCCGCGCCCAGGGTGGAATTTCGTGCCGCGCTGACGGACCAGGATGTTGCCCGGAACGACGAGCTCGCCGCCGAAGCGCTTGACGCCGAGCCGCTGGGCGTTCGAGTCACGCCCGTTGCGCGTGGAGCCCGCGCCCTTTTTGGATGCGAATAGCTGGAGGTCGAACCGGAACATAGCCGCGAGATCATACCAGAGCGCGCGGTCCCCGGTCAAACGGAAACGTGGGCTCTCCGGAACTCGGCGCGCATCCGGATCGCTCGGCCGGGCCGCAGGGTGACCAACGGATCGAGCGGTACTCGCGAGAGGTCGAGCGCGCGGAAGCGCACGCGCCGGGCCAGGGTCGCCAGCACGAGGACCGCTTCGGTCCAGGCGAAGCTCTCGCCGATGCAGACCCGGTTCCCGCCGCCGAAGGGGAAGTAGGCGAAGCGCGGCAGGCGCTCGGTCTCGCCGTTCGACCAGCGTTCCGGCCGGAACCGTTCGGGATCGGTCCAGAAGCGCGGGTTCCGGTGGGTGACCAGCTGAGACGTAAGCAGGACCGAACCGGCCGGGACGTCCCAGTCGCCGAGGCGGATCGGCCGGATCACCCGGCGCCCGAGGATCCAGGCCGGCGGGCGCAGCCGCATCGACTCGGCCACGACATCGCGCGTGAACGGGAGGCGCGGGTAGTCGGCCGGGACAGGGTCGCAATCGCCGAGGACCTCGTCGAGCTCCGCGTGGAGCCGGGCTTCGACCTCGGGATCGCGCGCGAGCGCGTCCCAGGTCCAGGCGAGCGCGTTCGCGGTCGTCTCGTGGCCGGCGAGCAACAGTGTCAGTGCTTCGTCGCGTGCCAGCTCGGCCGGCATCGGCGCGCCGTCCTCATCGCGCGAGGCGAGCAAGATCGAGAGCAGGTCGCCGCGGTCGCCCGGGTCGCGGCGGCGCTCCTCGATCAGGCGGTAGATCACCGTGTCGAGGTCGGCCCGGGCCGCTTTGAAGCGGCGCGTGGCGGGGTGCCACGGAACGTGGTCGAGCAGCTCGCCGAACGCGCTGAGGCTGGCGGGGAACGCCGCCATCGCGCCGGTGACCGCGCGGCCGATCGCGTCGGCGTCATCGTCGACGTCGGCGGAGAAGAGCGTCGAGGCGGCGATTCGCAGGGCGAGCCGGTTCATCAGCGCGTCGACCGCGACCGTCTCGCCGTCGGCGAGCCCCTCGGCCGTCTCACGCGCCGACGCGATCATCGTCGCGGCGTACCCGGCGACGCGCTCGCGGTGGAACGCCGGCTGCACCAGCCGCCGCTGTTTGAGGTGCAGCGGCTCGTCGCTGGTCAGCAGCCCCATCCCCAGCAGGCGACGCATCCGGCGCAGACCGCGGCCTTTGATCACGTCGTAGCCGCTGGCGGTCATGATCTGCTCGATCAGGGCCGGCTCGTCGACGAACCAGAACCGCGCCCGCGGCATCCGCCACGACGCGACCGGCCCGTAGTCGCGCGCCACCCGCTCGAGGAAGGCCGGGACACGGGCGAGGCTGCCCGACGTCGCCAGCCCATTGAACGCGGACAGCGTCGAGGGACCGTCGGGATAGCGGCGTGCGCTCACGCCTCTAGTGTACCGCAGGGTAGTCAAGCTGACGGGAGAACGTTCGCGAGCCCACTTGCCGCCCGCAGAACCGGCCCGCTACTGGGCATTCATCAGCTATAGCCACAGCGACGTCCGGATCGCTCAGCGCTTGGCGTCCGCGATAGAGTCGTACCGGTTGCCGGCGAAGCTGATCGCTCATCGGCCTGCGGACCTGCTCGCTCATCGGCCTGCGGACCTGCCGAAACGGCTCTTTCCGGTGTTCCGAGATCGCGACGAACTGGCCGCGTCGTCAGATCTCGGAGCGGTGATCCAGGACGCACTGCTGCGATCGCGCTCGCTGATCGTCGTCTGTTCGCCCGGCGCCGCGCGTTCGCGCTGGGTCGACGCAGAGATCTCAGCGTTCCGCCGGACACACGGCGGCGAATCCATCTTTGCGGTCGTCGTCGACGGACAGCCTGCGGACGTGTTTCCGCGCGCGCTCCTGCACGATGAAGCGGGGAACCCTCTCAGCGAGCCGTTGTGGATCGATCTCCGGCCCGGCGTGGGCGAACCGCTGCGCGAAGCGGTGCTGCGCCTCATCGCGGCGATTCTCGGGTTGGAATTCGATACGCTCAGACGCCGCGAACGGATTCGTGCGGTTCGCCGGCGTATCGCCGGCGGAGTCGTCGCCGCGGTGGTCGCGGCGTCCCTGATCGTCGCGGGTGCGAACGTGATGCATGCGGCTCACGCGCGGTACGTCGCCGCCGCGGAAGCGCTCGCTGCGGATGGAAAGGCGGCGGATGTCTTGGATGCGTACCGCCGCGTGCAGACGCCGGCGACGCGGAGCGCGCTGCTCGGCGTCCTTCAAAAGGCGAGCGTACGCGCTACCCGGATGATCCCCGGCGCGGGGCACCGGCCGGATTCGTACGCGTTCGCGGACGCAGGCAATACGCTGGTCGCTTTCGGGTTCAAGGATACACGCCCGCAAATCGATGCACGGCGAGAGCAGGCGATTCTCGTTGCTGCACCGCGCGCCGCCGCACCGCGCTGGCACGTCGTTCCGTGGTCCGGTACACCTTCCGCGGTCTGCGGATTCGATCGCAGCGCGCGGTTCGCCGTCGCCGCCGACGACGGCACCGTCAGCCTTGTCGATTCGCGCAGCTTGCGCCGCGTGCATGTCGTCGCATTGCCGTCGTCGGCATTGGCTTGCATCGCCACCGGCGGAGTCGCCGCCGCGACGAACGATCATCGTATCGTCATCTTGAACGCGGAGCTCCAACCGACGCGCGAGGCGTATCGCGTGCAGCATGCGTACGCCGCAGTCGATTCCCTCGCCGTCGACGGACGATGGATCGCAGCGAGCGTCCTTCCCGCTGGATCCGCTGCGCAGCGAACGACGTTGTTCGTCATCGACCGGGAGACCGGCGATGAATTCTCCTTCGGAGATCGTTCTGAAGCGGCGGTGAACTGTGACGGACCCAGCACCGCGACGTTTCCGGCGCTGGCACGATCGCGGCTCACGACGGTCACCGACGGTGGGGCGTATCAATGGTTCCTCGGTGCCTGCCGCACGTACCGGACTGCGTCGGTCCCGTTCGCGCCGGGCAAAGACAATCCGACGGTCGGGGCTGCGTACGACGTCGACGCGGTGTGGCCGTGGGTCGTCTCGGAGATGAGCCTTTGGGAGATGGGAGCGAGCGGGTTCGAGCCTGGAGCTCCTGCCCGATACGAGGAGCGCTTCACCGTCCCGACCTCGCTGTTCGGGCCGACCCCTCGGATGCGCGGCGCGTTCGATCTCGCCGGCCTCACGATCGCGGCGCGTGACGACGATCCGGACCACGGCGAACGCACGCAGCTGATCGAGGTGCGGCGGGGCGCGCAGGAGCTATTGTCGGCGGTCGAGCGCGAGATCGCGCCGGCGCATCCCGCCCACCTGGAGAGCGGCGCGTGGGCGACGGCGACCGACGACGGTACGTTCTTCAGCACCGAGGACGGAACGATCGTCGATCCTCGAACGGCCAAGCCTGCGCTCCACGTCGCGTTCGAGAACGCGCTCTCGAGAGCGGCGCGCGACGGCACGATCGCACTCGCGGACGAGCGCAGCGGACGCGTCGTCCTCGCTCGCCCCTCGGGTGGCGCGCGCGTCATCGCGCACCTCGCGCACCCGCACGATGTTGCGGCCGTCGCGCTCAGCTCGGATGCAGCGCGCGTCTTCGTCGAAACCGGGCAGGGCGCGATCGAGACGATCGACGCGGCGACCGGCGCTACGCACGCGGTCGAAATCGGAGGCGGTCTCGACCCGGCGACGCTCGTGCTCTCGCCGCACGGCAGCTACGTCTTCGGAGAGTCGTGCACCGGTGAAGAAACGTGCCGGTTCCATGTGCAGCGCCTGAGCGGCGGGCGCTTCGTCGATCTCTGGAGTCGACCGGTCCCGCTCGAGACGATCCAAGGCGTGACGTCGAAGCGCGATCTTTCACCGAAGTTCACCGAAGACGAGCAGACGCTGCTCCTGATCGGGAGCAGCGACACATCGGTGGTCGACTGCGCTACAGGCGCCGCCGTGGCGTCGGTAAACGCACGCCTGAGCGATCTCTCCAACGATCGCCGGGTCGGAGTGTACGCCGAGCCGTTCGCCGGCCTTCAGCTCTATGACATGGCGAACGGTACGCGGCTCGGTGCGCCGTTCTGGTTGGCTTCGGTCTCCAACGCGTCCCTGGTGCAGTTCACTCCGTCCGGCCGCGCGCTGATCAATCTCGGAACGCGAGAGGAGGCGCCGACCGCGACGAATCTCACCGAGACCGCGATCAGGTTCACGCGGATCGATCTCGACGAGCAGCACTGGTACACGGCGCTCTGCGCCCGCGCCGGCGGATGCCGCTCCTGAGCTGAGGCGAAGACCGCCCGGTGCGGCTACGAACGGACCGCGATCTCCGAGATCATCGCCGGCGCCGGGGTGCGCTCCGGGAGCCTCTACCACTTCTTCACGACCAAGGAAGAACTGCTGATCGCGGTCCTCGAGGCGTACTTGGGCGGCCTCGACCAGGTCTGGGAGGCGTTCACGACCGTCGCCGGCGTGACCAGCTGGCTCGCGCCGCAGGCGACGGTCGAGCCGTGGCCCGGAGGCAAGTGGGAGGTCAGCTTCGGGCCCGGCTCGTCGGTCGGGGGCGGCACGATCGTGCTGCTCCAGCCGAAGTCGCTGCTGGCGGTCTCGGCGCTTGCGCCGGACCGGTTCCCGACCGTTCGCCGCGAGCGGACGACCGCGGTCTTCCTGTTCGACGCCGCGGGCCCGAACGCGACGACGGTGCGGTTGGCCCAGACCGCCTGGAAGACGGGCGAGGAGTGGGACAAGGCGTACGACTACCTCGCGGTCGGGAACGCCCAGCTCCTCGAGTTGCTCTACCATCGCTTCACGGTCGGGCCGGTGGCCTGGAAATAAGGCTTGGCGGCCGTGGGAGCGCGCTCGGCGGGAGGGGCGCTCCGGCGCCCTTAGAACCGGATTGCGCTTTGGAGAAACCGCGCGTCGTCATCACGGGGCTGGGAGCGATCACACCGCTGGGGAACAGCTGCGCGGATTTCTGGGAGGCCCTGATCGCCGGCCGCAGCGGCGTCGCGCCGACGACCGCCTTCGACGCCTCGAAGCTGACCACGCGGATCTCGGCCGAGGTCAAGGGCTTCGACCCCGACGCGCTCTTCGGCCGCCGCGAAGCGCGGCGCATGGACCGGTACGCGCAGATGGCGCTCGCCGCGGCGCGCGAGGCGCTCGAGGATGCGGCGTTCCCCGACGATCCCGACGTACGCGAGCGCACCGGCGTGATCGTAGCGACCGGGATCGGCGGGATCACCACGATCGAGAACACCCTGTTCGAGGTCGGACCGAAACAGTCGTGGGACCGCATCTCGCCGTTCTTCGTGCCGATGCTGATGGGCAATGCCGCCTCCGCCCAGATCTCGATGAACTACGGGCTGCGCGGGCCGGTGTTCGCCGTGTCGTCGGCATGCGCGAGCGCGAACGACGCGTTCTGCATTGCGTTCGACAAGATCATCCTCGGCGAGGCGATCGCGGTCGTCACCGGCGGCAGCGAGGCGGCGGTGATCCCGACCGCGATGGGCGGCTTCTGCTCGATGAAAGCGATGTCGACGCGCAACGACGACCCGACGCGCGCGTCACGCCCGTTCGACAAGGAGCGCGACGGTTTCGTGTTAGGCGAGGGCGCGGGGGTTCTCGTGCTCGAGGACCGCGATTTCGCGATTGCGCGCGGTGCGCGCATCTACGGCGAAGTGATCGGGTACGGCCAGTCGGCCGATGCGTTCCACATCGCGCAGCCCGACCCGGAATCCAAAGGCGTCGTGCTCGCGATGGAGCGGGCGCTGCTGCGGAGCGGCGTCACAGCCGAACAGGTCGGCTACGTCAACGCGCACGGTACCTCGACCCCACTCGGCGACGCCGCGGAGTCGCAGGCGATCGAGCGCGTCTTCGGCGAGCACGCCCTGAGCGGCGCGCTCGCGGTCTCCTCCACGAAGTCGATGCACGGCCACCTGCTCGGCGCCGCCGGCGCGATCGAAGGGATCGCGACGGTGCTCGCGCTGCATCGCGGGATTCTGCCGCCCACCACCAACTACGAGTTCCCCGATCCCGAGTGCCGGCTCGACTACATTCCAAACGTCGCGCGCAAGGCCCAGGTCGATGTCGCGATCTCCAACGGCTTCGGCTTCGGCGGCCACAACACGACCGTCGTGTTCGCGCGGCATGCGTAGCAGCACAACGGTGATGGACCGAGCGCAGCAGCATCGTCCGCGTAGGACCAGGTCGTTGCGAGGTCGGACCCCACGAGCGAAGCTCGTCGGCGCTTCGCGCCGGGGTGCTTCGCACCCGCGAGAGCGGAGCGCCGTTGAGCGGTGAGCGGCGGCGCGCGCGGTTGCGTGCGCTGCTCAAGGTCGCGGGCGCGGCCGACGTCGACCTCGGGCTGATCGAGCCGGCGTTCGTGCACGCGAGCGCCGGGAGCGAGAGCGCGCTCGTCTCGAACGAGCGGCTCGAGTTCTTCGGGGACGCCGTCTTGGGCTTCGCCGCCTCGCGCTGGCTGATGAGCGCGTATCCCGAGCTCTCGGAAGGTGCGCTGACGCGGCGCAAGGCGCACTTGGTGAGCGGCGCGGCATGCGCGGAGACGGCGCGCCGGCTGGGCTTCCCGGAGCTCGTCGTCCTGGGCGCCGGGATGGACCGCATGGGCGGAAGCTCCAACGAGAGCATCCTGGCCGACGCGTTCGAAGCGTTTCTCGCCGCGCTGTACGCGGCGACCGATCTCGATCGGGTCGCCCGTTTCCTGGAGAAGGAACACATCGTTCCGCTCGATCGCCGCAACGTCGGCGAGCGCGATGCGAAGAGCGACCTGCAGGAGTTCGCGCAGGGCGCCCTGCGCTTGACGCCGCTCTATTTCGAGCGCGCCGAGGGCCCGCCCAGCGACCGCCGCTACACCTCGCAGGTGCGGGTCGGCGACGAGATCCTGGGCGAAGGGATCGGTCCGTCCAAGAAGGCGGCCCAGCAGAGCGCCGCCGCGATGGCGCTCTTGACCTTACGCCAGCGTCATCCGGGAGCGCCCACGGCGCCGGCGTCGAAAGACGACGGCCGGGTGATCGCGCTCGACAAGCGACGTCGTCCCCGTTCTCCTCATAAGCCCGACAGCGGAGCGCCCCTCTAACCCCATGCGTCTCAAGTCCCTCAAAGTCTTCGGCTTCAAGACGTTTGCCGAAGCGACGACGCTCGATTTCGTCGACGGCACGACGGCCGTCGTCGGGCCGAACGGTTCCGGCAAATCGAACTTGGTCGACGCGATTCGCTGGGTGCTCGGCGAGCAGTCGTCGCGCTCGCTCCGCTCGCAGAAGATGGAAGACGTCATCTTCGCAGGCAACAACACGCGTAAGCCGCTCGGCATGGTCGAGGTCTCGCTGACCTTCGACAACGCGGAGCGCGTGCTGCCGCTGGACTTCGCCGAGATTCAGATCACGCGGCGCGCGTACAGGGTCGGCGAGTCCGAGTTCTACATCAATCGCGAGCCGGTGCGCCTGCGCGACGTGCACGAGCTCCTGATGGGGACGGGGCTGGGGCCGGGCTCCTACGCGATCGTATCGCAGGGTCAGATCGACGCGATCTTGAGCTCGAAGCCGACCGAGCGGCGCACGCTCTTCGAGGAGACCGCCGGGATCGGAAAGTTTCTCGCACGCAAGCACGAGGCGCTGCGCCGGCTCGAGGCGACCGAGCAGAACTCGATCCGTGTCAACGACCTGATCGCCGAGCTCGAGCGGCGCGTCCCGGAGCTCGAGTCCCAGGTGCGGCGGGCGAGGCGCTACCGCAAGGTGACCGCGCGCGTCCGCGACCTCGAGATCCTGGCGTTCCTGCGGGCGTCCGCGTCGCGCCGTGCCGAGCGCGAGCG
>CALEOJ010000123.1 GCA_937910425.1 uncultured candidate division WPS-2 bacterium | reverse complement strand
CTTTGGAATAGCGTTCAAAACCGGCGGTCGCAAGCGTGATCTGCTTGTTCGTCATGAACAAATTGTATCAGAAAATAGCCGCCGAATAAATCAGGCCATCCCTAAGTTATATCTCGCGGGGGTGCTGCATTGGCGATTACGGTGCGGTGGTCTCCACCGCATCCGTCGAGGTATATGCCATGCTCACGACTCTCGCGATCCTCGTCGTCATCGTCGCGACCAACATCCCGCTCTGCGGCTGACGCTGCGCCGCAGCAGCGACCAGGGCTCCGGCTGACGTCGATCGCGCCGGGAGGTCGATGGAACTCGACCCGCTCATCGTCCTGCTCGACTTTCTCGTCGGTGACTCCGTCGAGACGCTCGCGCGCAAGAACCGCATGCCGAGCGAGTACGTCGAGCAGGCGCTGCGCGCCGCGCTCTCCTCGTACGGTTTCGACGCCGAGCGCGACGTGCAGCTCGACGCGTGCCCGTGACCGCGGTCAGAACGTCAGGCGATAACCCAGCGAGGGGGCGAAGCCGACGTTGCGGTCAGCGAGCTGGCCGGGGTAGTCGTCGTAGCGCACCGAAGTTGAGATAGCGAAGGCCGTACAGGATCTCACCGTGCTTCGAGACGCGGCGCGCGACGCGCGCCGTAAGGTCGGCCTGCGATGCGTTCTCTCCGTCGGCGAACGTGTCGATCTGCTGGCTGCACGCGGCGAAGGTGCGCGCTCCCGGCGGGCACACGAACGAGAACGTCGGCACGCGCGTGTTGCTGATCCCGTGCATCCGCGGATTGTACGCCGCGAAATACTCGATCGTCGTGCGGCCCACGCTCACCCGTTGTCCGGCTTCGAGGCGCACGCCGACGACGCGTGAGTACTGGCGCAGGGAACCGTTGACGGCCTCGAACGAGGAACCGCGCTGGACGTACAGGTTGGGTGCGCGGCGAAGCTCGTGTCTTGGTTGTAGACCGTCTCGCCGATCCCGGCGAACCAGCCGCCGCGCAGCGCGTGGCGGTAGGTCGCGTTGAGGATCGAGAGCCGCGTCGATGACCCGCCGAAATTCTGGTTGAAATACCCCACCGTCAGCGGCGGCAGTCCCTCGACCCGCACGCTCTCGGTCCCGTGCCGAAGCGTCACCTCGGCGAGCGGTAACGGCGCGAACGAGAGGCGATCGGCTTGCCCGTTCCCCGTTTGGTGCTGGCCGCTCAGCGCGTTGACGGTCAGCCCGACCGTCGTCTCGAGCGGCTCGGCGCATGCCGCGCCCGGAAGCCACGTGAAAAGTACCGCCGTGATGACGGCGAGTCGCCCACTACCCGTGTTCATCCGGCTCGTTTTCGAGCCGGCCCGTGGACGCGCCTTCGCTTCCCGGGGCGAGCAGCGCGTCGCGGAATGTCACCCATCGATCGTTCTCGATCGCTTCGCGCGCCGCGCGCACGAGTCCGGTGAGCGCGGCGACGTTGTGATACGAGAGCAGCCGCTGGCCGAGCGTCTCGCTGGAGCGGAAGAGATGAGCGATGTACGCCTTCGTGTAGGTCGCACAGACGCGGCAGTCGCAGTCCGGGTCGGGCGGCCCGAAGTCGCGAACGTTGCCGGCGTTGCGCACGTTGAACTCCAGGCCCGCGCGCGTCAGGACGCGCCCATGGCGCCCGCTGCGCGTCGGATAGACGCAGTCGAACAGGTCGATCCCGCGATCGATCCCCGCGATCAGGTCGCGCACCGTCCCGACGCCCATCAGATAGCGCGGCTTGTGCCGCGGCAGCAGCGCCGCGGTGAAACGCGTCAGCCGGTACATCTCGACGCGCGTCTCTCCGACCGACAGACCGCCGATCGCGTAGCCGGGAAGATCGAGCGCGACCAGTCCCTCCGCGCTGCGCGCGCGCAGTTTTTCGTCGAGGCCGCCTTGCACGATCCCGAACAGCATCGTCCGGTCGGGTCGCCGGCGCGCCGCGGCGCAGCGCTCCGCCCACGCCGTGGTGCGGTCGACGGCGC
>CALEOJ010000122.1 GCA_937910425.1 uncultured candidate division WPS-2 bacterium | reverse complement strand
ACCAGGCCGATGCCGTGCCGTGCGATGCGATACGGCGGGGCGTTGGTCTCGTCGGTTCCGGCGAACGTCACGCGGCCGGCGCTGGCGCGGCATAATCCGAGGATCGTGCGGATCGTCGTCGTCTTGCCCATCCCGTTGCGGCCGACCAGCGCGATGCTCTCGCCCTCATCGACGTGGAGGCTCGCGCCGAACAGAACGCGGCTGCGGCCGTAGCCGGCGTCGATCCCCTCGACATCCAGCAGGCGGCTCATCCCTCGTCGCCCAGGTACGCTTCGCGCACGCGCGGATCGGTGCGGATCGTCGCATAGCTTCCGCTCGCGATCGCGTGGCCGGCGACCAGCACGGTGACGCGATCGGCGAGTTCGGCGACCGCCTCCATGTCGTGTTCGATCAGCAGCATCGCGACCGCTGGTTTGATCTCGCGCAGCAGCGCGATCATCGCCCGGCTCTCGTCGTGCCCGAGCCCGGCCATCGGTTCGTCGAGCAGCAGCACGGCAGGTTCTTGCGCAAGCGCGATCGCCAGCTCCAGAAGCCGTTGCTCGCCGTGCGCGAGGTCCGATGCGCGGGTGTTTGCGCGGCCGATTGCCAAAAGCGCATCGACGTTGCCGCGCGCGCCTGCACGGCGAGCGCGACGTTGTCCTCGGCGGTGAAGTCGCCCTGCGCGCCGGCGCGTCGACGGTGCTGCTCGAGAAGCCGTCACCCGACGTGCTCCTCGAGGCGATCCAGCGCTTCGGTGCGACCGTGTGCTTCACCGCGCCGACCTCGTACCGCGCGATGGCGCCGCTGGCGAAGGACTACGATCTGCGGCGGCTGCGCGCGTGCGTGTCGGCCGGCGAGACACTGCCCGTCGCGACCCGTACGCTGTGGGAGAGCGCGACCGGCGTGCGGATCATCGACGGGATCGGCTCGACCGAGATGCTGCACATCTTCATCGCCGCCTCCGGCGACGCGATCCGGCCGGGCGCGACCGGGACGCCGGTCCCGGGCTACGTCGCCTGCATCCTCGACGACGACGGCACGCCGCTGCCGCCCGGCAACGTCGGCCGTCTCGCGGTGAAGGGCCCGACCGGCTGCCGGTATCTCGCCGACCCGCGGCAACGAGAGTACGTGCAGAACGGCTGGAACCTCACCGGCGATGCGTACTTGCTCGACGCGGACGGCTACTTCTGGTATCAAGCGCGCACCGACGACATGATCATCTCGTCGGGCTACAACATCGCCGGCCCTGAAGTCGAAGGCGCGCTGCTCGAACATCCGCGGGTCCTCGAATGCGCCGTCGTCGGGATCCAGGACGAAGCGCGCGGGACGATCGTCAAAGCCTTCATCGTCCTCCGCCCCAACGCCGACGCCACCAATCCCGATGTCACCCTGAGCCTGTCGAAGGGTGCGGCTGACCAAGACGCACTCGTGGCGGAGCTCCAGGACTTCGTCAAGGCGCGCATCGCGCCGTACAAGTACCCGCGCGCGATCGAGTTCGTCGATGAACTGCCGCGTACCGAAACCGGAAAGCTCCAGCGCTTCAAGCTGCGCACCGCGGAGGTGAACGCATGACGATCCTTCAGCCGCCGGGCTGGCCGCGCCCGAAGGGTTATTCCTGCGGCGTCAGCGCCGAAGGGACCAGCGTCTTCGTCAGCGGCCAGATCGGCTGGGACGAACATGGCCGCTTTCCGGTAAGCGATATCGCCGGCCAAGTGCGAACGGCGCTGAAGAACGTGCTGACCGTCCTGGGCGAAGCCGGCGCACGCCCGGAGCACGTCGTGAGAATGACCTGGTTCATCACCGACAAACGCGCATATCTCGCCGCCCAGCGCGAGATTGGCGAAGCCTATCGCGAGGTGATGGGCCGGCACTTCCCAACGATGTCCGTCCTCGAAGTCAGCGCGCTCCTCGAGGACGATGCGAACGTCGAGATCGAGGCAACCGCCGTCATCCCGCCCCCCTTGTCATCCTGACCCTTCGACAAGCTCAGGGTGACACCGAAGGGCGGGGATGTTCACTAGCCGCTCTTGCGGGGAAAAGGAGCGGCGTATGGACGACCGATCGACCGAACGCACCGAGACCGACGAGCGCGTCGCCGAGAACCAATCGCCCGCCCCGATCGCCTCCTTGACGCGAGATGCGAAGACCGACACCGACCCGGCGACCGGGCTGCCGCGCGGCCAGCACGACGACGACGCGAGTCCGCTCGACCCGGGCGAACCGCTCAATCCGTTCGGGGGCAAGCCGTCCGACGAGCGAGGCCCATAGCTCACCGGCGCTGTGTCGGAGGCGTTTGCGCGACGTACCAGTCGAGGATCTCGCTCGCGGTCATCACGCACGCGCCGTAGCGCTCACGGGCGAGTGCGAGGACGCGGTCGAGCGCGGCGATCCGATGCGGCGTGCCGGTGAGATACGGATGCAGCGCGAGCGCGAGGATCTTCGGCGACGCGGCGCTCTCGGCGTACAGGATTTCCAACGCAGCGGCGCAGCGCGCGTAGAACTCTTCGGCAGGGTGCCGCTCGACGGCGAAGACGACGATGTCGTTCGTCTCGACCGGATACGGGATCGCGATCATTCGCCCGCTCGCGACCTCGAGATCGAACGGCAGGTCGTCGGCCGGCCCCCAGTCGCAGCAGTATTCGAGCCCGGCGGCCGCGAGCAGATCCAGCGTCTGCGGGGTCTCCACCAGCGCGGGCCCGAGCCAACCGCGGGGCCGCTTTCCGGTCGCCGCTTCGATCTCGGCGATCGCTTCTTCGATGACCGCGCGTTCGTCGTCGACGGTCGCCATCGTGCGCTGGACCACGCCGTGTGGCATCATCTCCCAGCCCGCCGCGACGGTGCGCTCGACGATCTCGGGATACTCGCGGCAGACGGCCGAGTTGATGCTCAGCGTCGCGCGCGCGCCGTGACGCGAAAGCGTGTCCAGGAGCCGCCAGATCCCGACCCGCTGGCCGTACTGATACCAGCCGAAGTTTGGC
>CALEOJ010000121.1 GCA_937910425.1 uncultured candidate division WPS-2 bacterium | reverse complement strand
GTTTGTTCTTCGATCACTTCGACGCCGCTGCGGCGCACGGCGGGGCGCGTCCGGGCGACCGGTGCGAGGCGCGGTTGGGCGGCCGGCGGGGCCATGACGGTGACCGGCATCTGGGGCGGCGGGGCGAAGCTGGTCGCCGCGCGCGTCGTGACCGGTGCGACCGGGAGGATGAACCGTTCGGGCTTGACGTTGCCGATCGGCTCCTGCGGCGAGCGCAGCGCGAGCCTCAGGGTCGCGTTGACGTCGGCGGTCGCGAGCAGATCGGCTTGCGCCGGCGTAACGCCCAGCGTCACGGTGGTGAGATTTTGCGCGGCGTCTCCGGCGGGCCCAGGGCTGGGCTGCGAGACCGATTCCATCTGCATCCCCGAGGCGAGCACGAGCGCGCCGTAGATGATCGTCCGCGCTTGCGGTGTCTCGTCGCCGACGCGAGGCGGCACGGCGATGACGTCGACGCGATCGCCCGGCTGGATCAAGCCGCCGACGGCTTTGACCCGGTCGATGCCGATGCTGACCGCGCGCATGCCGCGCTTGAGAACGACTGCGAGAGCGACGCTCTGCGGGCGGCCGATGCGCGAATCCGTGATCGTCGAACCGGCCGGCAGCGAGACCAGGGCCAGCGAACCGATCGCTTTGTGCGCGTCGGTGACCGCCCCCGGTTCGACTTGCGAAGCGCGCCGTTCGACGCGCCGCAGCATCGACACGTCGATCGTGGCGCGGGCCGGGATGTCCTTTTGGGCGATCAGGATTCCCAGCTGCGGTTCAGCCTGCGCCGCGTCGCTGCGGCCCACGGATGAGACGTAGTTCAGCGTGAGAAAGCCGGTCGCGGCGGCGATTGCGCCGGCGACGATCAGCGTCGTGCGAGGGGGGATCTTCATAGTAAATGCATCACCGGGGAGCTGAGTGAAACGGTGGTGAGGAGCGCCCCGAACGCGATCGCAATCGCGTAGGGAACGGTCGCCTTCTTGTCAGGGAGCGTGACGATCCGGTTGCGCACGAGCACGTCGAGCGTGACCAGCGCTTCCCGCACCGTCAGGCGGCGTGTGACGAAGAGCGTCACGAGGGCGACTACTCCGCCGCAGACTCCGGTGAGGAGCAGGAATGCGAAGCAGGTCGGCAGCGCGAACGCGGCGGCGACGGCGGCGGCGAGCTTGACATCGCCGCCTCCGAACCATCCGTGTGCGTGGGCAATGGTTCCGAGGATCAGCACGATCGCCATCGCGCCGAGACCGCTCCCGAGCGACGTCCAGCCCTGATGTGCCCGCTCGATCACGACTGCGGTGAGGATCACGAGCGGGATCAGGTTGGGGATACGGCGCGAGACGGCGTCTGACGCGGCGGCGAATATGCACGCGCCGAGCACGAGCCCGATCAGGGCGGTGGACGGCGGCGCGATCATTACAGCGAGTTCGCTGCGTTGTTGAGCTTGTTGTTGATCTTGTTGCCGAGCGACGTCACTGCAGCGATGCAGACGACGGCGATGAGCGCGACGACCAGCGAGTATTCGACGAGGGTGGCGCCGTCGTCGTTGCGGAGCATGGCGATGAAGGAGTTGTACAAGTAAGTGCTTCCTGTAGTGACAGTGGGTGTCGCGGCGCTGATCTGACGGACCGCGTCGCATGGACCTACCGTACCGGCTTGGGGTAACGAAGCGGGGTCGGCAACAGGTCGCTCACGCGGACACTTGGCCGTTACTGTGGCGCAGATGATGAGTGCCATGCACCGCATTCTCGCCGCCGCCGGCTTGCTCGCCGTCCTCGGTACACTCTCGCCCGCAAGCGCGCAGGCCGTGCGTTCCATCACCGTGCAAACCGGGCACTCGATCGTTATCGACGAGCGAGCGGTCGAACGCGTGGCGGTCGGTGACCGCGCGATCGTTTCGATCCGCGCCGTCGGCGACACGCAGCTGCTGATCACCGGGCGAGCGCCCGGCCACACGACCGCGATCGTATGGACGAAGACGCAGCGAAGCGAGTATCAGATCGACGTCAGCGAGGATACCGCCGACCGCTTGGCGGCGATGGTGCAATCGGCGATTCCCTACCCGGGCGTCGTCGTGCGAGCGTTCGATCGAGCGATCGTGGTTCGCGGCAACGTCGACGATCCGCGCGAGTTTGCAGTGGTCAACGACGTTGTCTCGCGCTTCGACAAGCTGGCGGCCGCACGCAAGTACGCGGTCGTGAACGCGGTGACGGTCATGCATCCGCTCGGCGCGCTGCAACAACGGATCACGGACGCCGCCGGACCCGACGTGCGCGTCGACTCCGACGGTAAGGGCGGCTTGATCGTCAGCGGGCCGGTCCAAGACCGGACGCGTGCCGAATGGGTACTGGCGCGGGTTCGCGGTCTGGCCGGACCGTTTCTCGCCGCGGACGCGAAAGTGACCGATCGGCTCGAGGTCGCGACCGTCTCGCAGATCCAGGTCAAAGTCCGCGTGTACGAAGTCGACAAGAGCGCGCTCGATCAACTCGGTGTGCGCCTGCAAGCCGGTACGCCGGATCCGGTCAACCCCGGCAACGTCCTGCTGGGCGCGCCGATGTTCCCGATCGTTGAAACGGCCCTCGGCGTCGGCAAGGCGCTGACGATCGGCGCGTTCGTGCGCACCACCCGGCTCGCGCCGACGTTGGATTTGCTCGTGTCGAGCGGCGACGCGACGTTGCTCTCCGAGCCGAACCTGGTCACGCTGCCCGGGACGGCCGCAAGCTTCCTCGTCGGCGGCGAAGTGCCGATCCCATACGCCTCCGGCGTCGGACAGGTCGCCATCGTGTACAAAGAATACGGCGTCCGGCTCAACATCACGCCGACGCTGCTCGGCAGCGGCGCCGTCGAAGCGAAGATCACGCCCGAGGTCTCGGACCTCGACTTTCAGAACGGCGTCAGCACCGGCGGCTTCGTGATTCCGGCGCTGCGCACCAGCCGCCTGACCACCGACGTCGTCACGCAGTCCGGTGAGAGCATCGTGCTTGGCGGACTGATGCGCCACGTCGAGCAGCGCTCGATCCAGAAGGTCCCGCTCCTCGGCGATCTCCCGATCATCGGCAAACTCTTTCGCTCGACGCGCTACCAGTCGTCGCAGACGGACATCATCTTCGTGATGACGCCGACCGTGATCACGAAGTGACGGCGCTGCTGCGGATGCTCGCCGACGACTCCGGGATCGCGGTGGTCCAATATGCCGTCATCACGGCCGTGCTGTCCGTCGCCATGATCGGTGCGCTGGCGACGATCGTCACGATCTGCACGACCACGTACGGGACGACCAGCACCAACCTCAGCGGCCTGGGGACGTCGCCGCCGTGACCGGCTTTTCGCGCGGCGCAGCGCTGGTCGAAACGGCGTTCTCGATCGGGATCGCCATGATCGTGCTGCTCGCCACGATGCAACTCGGCGCGCTCGGATTCAAACAGTCGACGCAGGACGGCGCGGCGTTCGTCGCGGCGCACACCTACGCACAGAGTCCGGTCTCCGGCGTGGCGCGCGCCACGACGGCCGCGAACTCCGTCTTCGGCACGATCCCCACCGCCGGGATCGCCGTCGCGCCGGCCAGCGCGTCGGTCACCGCGACGATCGCGACGACCGCGTCTGCACCGAGCATCCCCGGCGCCCCGGCAGCGATCGGGCTGCGCTCCGGCGCGACCGAACGCGTGACGCCGCTCGCGGGGACGCTGGGCGCGTTCACGAGCACCGACGTGCTCACCAACTACCGCGACGCGTCGGGCAATCCCGCCGTGAACCGTCCGCTCGGGATCGCGCAGCCCGGCCTGCCCCAACAGTCGAACTGCGACAACTACAACTGGGACGGTTACGGCTGGGGCGACGACGGTGAGGGCTATTGCGGCTGCGATTGGAACTATTATTACTACTACTATACCGGACCGTTCGCCGAATGGAGCTGTCGCCAGGCGACGTATGCCGGGCTCGCCTTTCCGTCGACGCGGCCGCACAGCGGGTATTACACGACCGGACCCTACTCGGTGTGGGACGTGACGATGTCGTGGAGCCCGCTCTACGTGGTTTACGGCTGGGACGACGGGAGAGCGTGCTCGTGAACCGCGAGGGTGAACGCGGGCAGACACTCCCGCTCTGGACCCTGTCGATCGCGGCGACGCTGACGCTGCTGTTCTTCATGACGAACTACACGAACACGGTGCGCTGGCAGATTCGCGCGCAGAGCGCCGCGGACAGTGCCGCCGCGGCCGGCATCTCGACGGACGCCAACATGTACAACGAGAAGACGACGCTGCAGTTCGCGGCGGCCGTCGAGGAGACGCGGATGCGGTACTTGCTCCAGTCGATGGTCAACGTCGTCAACGATCCGAGCCACTGCGGGTCGTCGAGCGCGTGCGACGCGGACTACGTCAAGCTGCTCGCGGCGTACAACGCCGCGCAAGCGAAGTACTCACAGGTCGTGTCGTCGATGACGGCGGCTCAAGCCTACGCGGGCGGAGGCCTGGTCAACGGCGCCGACAAGGCGGTCGCGCTGTCGTCGACCAGCTGTGCCGTCTTCGATTGCGCCTTCACGTACACGACGAAGATCAAGGGCGCGTCCGAATCGGTCGACGTCATCGCGTGCAAGAAGATCCCCCTCTTGTCTCCCACCTTGCTCGGCAACGCGGCAGGCGCGACATTCTCGGCGATCGGCCATTCGCTGGCCGTCCTCTCGCCGATCAACGAGACGTTCGTGCCCGGGAACGTGAACCCGAGTACAGGCGTGGCGTACCAGCCCGACGAGTCTCCCGCCGGAGCCGGCGTGTCGTCTGAATACGGCGTCTCGTTCAAGAGCCTCAGCGTCAACATGACGTGGTACGTGGCGGGATCCGTGCGCCCGGCCGCGGCCGTCGCCGGCTACGGGTGCTCATGATGCACGCGCAGCGCGGACAAGCCCTCATCGAGACCGCGGTCTTCCTGCCGATCGCGCTCGTGCTGATGTTCGCGGTCCTCTACTTCGCGCGTTTCGGCATCCTCGAAGAACGCGCCCAGAGCGCGGTCCGTTACGGTGCGACGGTCTCGTACGAAGGGTCGGCCACCTACGGCGCGGCTCAGATCTACTCGACGATCGCCGCGAACGCGGCGCCGTCGGGGCTCTGCCCGGCCGCCGTCGTCACCGACACCGTCAGCACGCTCAACGGCTCGCGCAGCGGTTCCCTGGCCCAGGGGTTCTGGAAGACCGACTCGGTACCCGCGGCGACCTGCAGCATCACGACCGCCGGCTTCACCGCCGCGTCGACCGACGCGTACCGCTACCTCAGCGTCACCACCCACAACGTCAGCGGCACTCTGCTCATGCCGTCGTATCTCTCGGCGACGCTCGGCGCGAACGGCACCGTGTCGGCCTCACTCGGGTACGTCCATACCGCCTCGCCGGCGCTGATCATGTATTGCACCAGCCACGTCGGCGCGTCGGTTGTCGCGGCGCTCGGCGGGACGTACACCGTCCACGGCAACTGTTAGTAGCTAGCCGGCTTCGAGCAGGTGCTTGAGGTCGGCGGACGGCTCTACGTCGAGCTCGCTTCGCAACAGCGCCTTGTACGCGCGGTACTCGAGGATCGCCGCGGAGCGATCGTTCGCCGCGATGTGCGCGCTGATCGCGATCTGACGGGCGCTCTCGTTGAGCGGGTCGAGTTTGGTCAACGCCTGGGCGATGCCGAGCGCACGGACGTCGTCGCCCTCGTGCAGCGCGCGCGCGGCGATATACGCGCCGACCTCGTGCGTCGCAGCTTCGAGTGTCTGCTCGACCGGTTCGAACCATTCCCAGTCCGCGAAGGCCGCCGGCCGCCCGCGTATGAGGCATTCGAAGGTCGCTTCGAGCTGCGGCATCTCGGTCGCCGGCACCGTGTCGCGCCGGATCCGCTCCAGCGTGCGCTGCAGCCGGCGCAGGTCGACGTCGATCTCCGGTGCGAGCGCGTAGCCCCCGCGGGAGACGACGATCGCGCCGGGGGACGCGAGCTGCTGGCGCGTGCGATGCACGCACATCTTCAGCGCATTATACGCCGATTCGTCCTGCAGGTCGGGCCACAGGCGATCGACCAGACGGTCTCGCGTGACCGTTTGCGCTTCGACGGCGAGCGCGAGGAGCAGCGCGAGCACGCCTTCGGAGACGTCGATGCGCTCGTCGCCGCGCGACACCGTGCCGTCGGCGAGCGAGATCATCAGCGGAGCGTCCTCGGCGGCGACGACGATCGACGTACGGTGACGCAGGCGGTTCACCAGCGGGGCCAACATCCCGCGCACGTCGCCGAGTTCCGACAACGCCGCGACCGAGTCGCGCAGCGGAGCGGATTCGATCGTATCGCACAGCGCGAGCGCTTCGCGCAGGCGTCCGCGCGCCGAACCGAATTTCTCGGCGGCAGCGACGCGCGCGAGCACCTTCATCAGCGGGCCGTCGGCGATGTCGGCGGCTTGGATTGCGGCTTGCACGTAGCGCGCGGCGAGCGCCCCGTCCTGGGCGTCGGCGGCGGCGATCAGGAACGCGCGCGCGTCCCACAAGGGTGCGTCGCTGTGGTCGACCCGCGGCGCGCGTCCGCAGGCCGCCAGCGAAAAGCGCAGCAGCGCGGGAATGTCGTAGCGCTCGACCAGGGCGACGAGACCCGTGCGGTACGTCTCGAAGAGGGCGTCTTCGCCGGCGAGCCAGGAACCGAACACCGCCTCGGCCAGCGCGAGCCCGATCAGCGGGACGGCGCGCCCGCTGCGCGCGAGCGAGACCATCCGTTCGAGCGCTTCGTGCTCCACCTCCCAGCGCGCGCGCGCCCGAGCCGCCTGCACTTCGAACCGAAGCAGCTGGGAGAGCCAAACCGGGTTGCCGTGGATTCGGCGCCGTAGCGGCTGCCACAGCCGCATGCCGTCCTCGAAGTGCCCGAGGTGGCCGAACAGCGCCAGCCGTGCGGTGAGCAGCACCAGTTCCGGACCGTTCGCCGGTTCACCGTCCTCGAGCGGTGCTGCGTCGATCAACGCGGCGGCCTCGGCGCTTCGTCCGGCGTCGAGAAGCGCGAGGACAGCGACCCCGAGCGCGGCCTTGTCGAGTGCCGGCGTTTCCCCGCGCGTCGATTCGAGCACGGAAAGGGCTTCGCGCGGAAGGTCGCGCGAGGGTTCGATGAGCCGTCGCGCCGACAAGATCGCCAGCCGAATCTCCGGGTTCCTCGCGAGCCCGGCCTCATCGTCGCTGTACGAGCCGCCCGAGGGACGCATCCCGACCAGCGTCAGGAAACCGCCCTCCGCCTGCGTCGCGCAGTCGGCGGCGGCACCGATGTCGTCGGCCATGAGATAGCACTCCGCCGCGCGTGCGAAGCGTTCGTCGGCGACGAATCGCTCCGCCATCGACCGCATCGCGGCGGTGAGCTGGCGGCTATGCCGCTGCGCAACGGTCCGCCGGACGAGCGGATGAAGCTCGACGCGCTCCTGTGCGCCGCGGCGGGCGAGCTGATGCACGCGCACGAGATCTGCGATCGCACCGGACTCACCGTACGCGGCCTCGATCTCGGCATCGGTGAGGTCGCTCCAGCCGGAGGCGGCGATTAACGCGCGCAGCGCCGGAGCCGGCAGCTTTCCGATGACCTGCGCGTCGACGTACTCGAAGAGCTCGCTCAGTAGCGCATCCGGAACCGTGTCGAGCTGCGGATCGAACGCGCCTTCTTGCATGAGCCGCTGGAGATAGAGCGCGACGACCGGCCAGCCCTCGGTGAAGCGAGAGGCACGGAACAGGGCGGTTGCGTCCGCCTCCGTCTCGGCGAAGAGCTGCGACATCTCGGCCTGGTCGAAGCGCAGGTCGTCGGCGCGCAGCATTGCGATGAGGTGCGGAGCGGCGAAGTCGCTGAGCTCGATGGTGAGCGCCCGGCGCGCGCACATGATCAGCTTCCCGGTAGCCGGACGCGAACGAACGAGCGCCGCGATGGCGTTGAGCACACCGGGATCGGTTGCGTTCTCCAGGTTGTCGAGGATCAGCGTGATCGGTTCGGGATAGGCGTTCCACGCCGCGACGAGGCCGGGCAGGCTGCCGCCCGCCCCTTCCGCGAGGACCGGGACCGCGGCGAGCGCTTGCGCGAAAGCGGCAGCATCCGGCGTCACGTTCGCGTCGACGATCGCCCAGTGCGAATCCTCACGCGCGATGCGCTGCGCGATGTAGCTCTTGCCGTACCCCGCCGGCGCGACGAGCGCGATCAGCGGCGCCGCCGATCGGCGGATGCGCTGCAGCACCCGGCGACGGTCTACGAGCACGCCCATGCTTGTCGTTTGCCACAGACGATGCTGCGGTAAACGTGTCATTCGGCCCAGAAGCGGGCGAGCGATTGCAGCAACCACCTGCGGGTCGCGCGGTAACGCGTCGGTAACGCGCGGATCGGCGCGCAACGGACCGCAACGGGTTACGGGCGCCTGCGAAAATCGCCGAGTGAAACGCTTAACGCTGACGCTCGCACTCGTCGCAGGCACCGTCTCTGCCGCTCTTCCGGTCGTGTCCTTCGCGACGGCCCCGCCATCGATGGTGAGTTCCTCCCAAACGGTCGAGACGACGATCGCGATCGCGCTCGTGAATCCGAAGTCGCCGGTCGCAATCGACGCTGACGCGTGTTCGCTCGCGGCCGATCTCAACAGCGAGCGCGCCAAGCGCGGTGTGCCACCGTTGACACGCGATGCGGCGCTCGACCGGATCGCCTACGCGAAGGGCGTCGACATGGCGGCGCGCGGATACTTCGGGCACACCGACCCGGCCGGCGTGACGTTTGCGGATCGCATGCGTGCGGCGCATTGGGCGACGGCGTACGTCGCCGAGAACATCGCCTTCGACCGCGACGAGCCCCATGCGAACGCGGCGTTCGTCAACAGCCCCGGCCATTACGCCAACATGATCGACCCGAACGAGCGTCGCCTCGGTGTTGCGGTCGTCACCGTCGGCCACGGCGAGACGTTCTACGTCCAGGTCTTCTCCGGAAACTGAGTCCGGGGTCACATAGTAACACGGCGGTAACGCGCAGAGCGGTTCGCAACGGACCGCCGCGGGTTACGGGCGATTGCGATAATCGTCGTGTGAAAGGCTTCATGCTAACGCTCGCGCTCCTCTCGAGCGCCATCCCGGCGGTTCTGCCCGCCCAGGCATTCGCTCGTCCCGCGAGCGATCTCGCCCCGGCCGACCGGTATTTCGGCCAGCTCCAAATGAGCATCCTCGGCGTGCGCAACTCGCTGCACGATCTGGCGCTCCGCATCGACGCGCGCCCGGAAGAGGCGAACCAGGTGTATGGCAAGACCGTGCTCGTCGAAGACGCGCTGCGCGATTGGTCGCAGAAGTTTCCGAACGACCCGTGGATCCCCAAGTATCTGTACAGTCTGGCCGAGCTGTACCGCAAGATCGACACCGAGGACGCTCGCGTCCGCAAGAACGACACGCTGGACTGGCTGATCACGTCGTACCCCGCCAGCGATTACGCCAAGATGGCCCGGATCTAAGCGCTCCCGGCGAGCGTTTAGAAGCCGGCGGCGAGCCGCGTGCGGATCGCCTCCGGCGGCATCGGGCGCGCGACCCAGAAACCTTGAATCGCGTCGCAGTGCAGGCGCCGCAGGCGCTCCGCCTCCGATCGCTGTTCGACCCCTTCGCCGATCACCGTCGCGCCGATCTCGTGCGCGAGCTCGATGACGCTGTGCACCACCGCCCCCTTGATCGGGTCTGTGCGCATCCCGCTCACGAACGAGCGGTCGATCTTCACGACGTCGAGCGGCAGTTCGGCCAGATAGTTCAGCGAGCTGTAGCCCATGCCGAAATCGTCCAGGCAGATCCGCACGCCGCGCCCGCGCAGCGCGTTCAAGCGTTCCACGCCCGCGCCGAGCTGCTCGATCATCGCCGTCTCCGTCAGCTCCAAGTCGATGTCGCTCATGCTGATGCCGGTGCGTTCCACGGCACCGAGGAGCTCGCCCAGCAGAACCGGGCCGCGCAGCTGGTGCGCGGAGACGTTGATCATGAGCTTCGGCCGCTGCGCGTCGGCCAGGTGCCACCCGGCGTAGTCTTCGGTCGCCATGCGAATGACGCGGGTCCCCAAGGCGGCGATGAAACCGCTGCGCTCGGCGACGGGGATGAACTCGGCCGGAGAGACGGAGCCGAGCTCCGCCGAGCTCCACCGCAGCAGCGCCTCGACGCCGATGACGTGCCGGCTCTCCAGCGAGATGACGGGCTGGTAGACGAGCGAGAACTCGGACGCGGGCGCGGCGCGCAGATGACGGTCGATCGCGTCGGCGCGGCGCGCCTCCTGCTGCATGTCCGGCGTGAACGGGCACACGATCGCGTGACGCCCGGTCCGGTGCAACGCGGTCAACGCGTGCGCGAGCATCTCGCTCGCGGGCCGGGGCGCGTCGGTCGCGACGTCGAAACCGACGCGCGCGTTGACGACGACGCCGTCGTTGATCGGAAGCGGGGCGATGAAGGCGGCGACGACCAGCTCCGCGCAGGCGCGCGCCGAGAGTATGCTGCCGATCGACGGGCACAGCGCGACGAAGACGTCGGTGGAGTGGACGAACATCGAGCAGTCGGCGGGGAGCGCGTCGCGGACAACCGCCGCCGCGGCCTGGGCGACCGCGTCGGCGAGACCCGTCTCGACCCGGTGGACGATGGCGTAATCCAGTCGAATCGCGAAGACCGCGGTTCCGAGCGCGGGCGCCGCACCGGCGAACGCGTCCGAGAGCGCCGCCCGGTTCGGAATCCCGACGACCGGGTCGAGGCGGGCCAGCTGGTGCAGCCGTTCTTCGTTGCGGATGCGATCGGTCACGTCGAGCACGGTTCCGATCATGCGGGGCCCGGTGTCGTCCTCGATGATCCGGGCGCGCGATCGGCACCAACGCACCACCTCGTTCAGGACGATCCGGTACTCCGCTTCGAAGGGCTGCAGCTCGGCGATCGCGTCGCGCATCGTGGCGGCCGCAACAGCGTCGTCGGGGTGCACCAGCGAGAGCAGGGCGGCGACCGGAATGCGGCGCTCGCCGGGCGACGTTCCGAACATCTCGAGCATCGCGTCTGATCCTTCGAGTGATCCCGCCCCCGGTTCGAGCATCCAGCTTCCGAGGCCGGTGAGCGTCTCGGCATGCCCCAGCATCGCGAGGCTCGCGCTGAGCCGGCGGTAGGCCGTGCGCCACTCCGTGACGTCGAAGACGATCGTCATCCGCGCATCGTGCCCGTCGAAGCGCAGCGGATCGGAGGTGGCCGTGCGGACGAACATGTCGTGGCCGGCAGCGGTTCGGTGATGCGCTCCGGTGTTGCTCCCGGAGAGCTCGTCGATCGCGCCGGTGACGATGTCGGCCGGTTCAGGCGCATCCTCGTGCGGACGAACGTCCTGCACCGTCATGCGCAGGAAGCGTTCGCGCGTGTAGCCGTACCTGCGCACCGCGGCGTCGTTGACGGCCAGAAACGCGAGCGTCTGCACGTCGTAAACCCACGCCGGCTGCACCGACTCGGCGAACAAAAAAGTGCGGCTCGACTGCCGCTCATCCGGTCTCACACCCAACGCCCACACTCCCGACGACGTCCGGTCGAGCCGTTGTTTGCTCTTCCCGGACGCGTTTCTTCCCAGGTTCCCGTCACGCCGGCCGGTCCCCTCGTCGGAGAAGAAAGCGTCAGGACGCCCGCCGGCAATGGTGTGGAACCAGACGGCTCGACCTGCCGCGCTCGCCCGGGGCGTCGCGATCGTGCATCCATGCGATCGCGTTCCGGATATTGCGGCGTTCTCGGCTCAGTGACCAGCATCGTCCATCTGGTCGAGCGCGTCTGATAGAAGAGTGTTCGGACTGCCGCTTCCCGATCTCCAGCGCTCGGTTGCGGAGAGCGGCGATGTTCCCGGGATTCTTTACGCGCCGGGCGTCGCGATCGCGGTACGCAGTCGGTCACGCTCGAGCCGTGCCGCGAACGTCTCGGCGGTTACCGGCGCGCCGAGCAGGAAGCCTTGTGCCTCATCGCATTCCATCGCACGCAGCGCGTCGAGATGCTCCGCGTTCTCGACACCCACCGCGACGACGCGAATCCCGCGTAGATGCGCCAACTGCACCGCGGCGCGGGCGGCCTCGGTGGCGAAGCGGTCGCTGCCTAGCTCGCCGACGAACGGACGCGCGAGTTTCAGCGTGTCGACCGGCAGCGCGCCGAGATCGCGCAGCGAGCTGTAGCCGGTGCCGAACTCGTCGATCGCGATGCGCACGCCGAGCCGTCGCACCGCATCGAGCGTGCGCCGCGACTGCTCGTCCTGGCTCGTCATCGACGGACCCGTCAGTTCGATCTCCAGGTACTCCGCGGCCAGCGACGTGCTCTCGAGGATCCCGCTGACCTGCCGCATGAAGTCGGGATGCGCGATCTGCCGCGCCGACACGTTGACCGTCATGCGAATCGGCGCGAGCCCTGCGCGCTGCCAGCGCCGGCTCTGCGCGCAGGCTTCGCGCAGCACCCACTCGCCGAGCCGCAAGATCGCGCGGCTCTCCTCCGCGATTGCGATGAACTCGGTCGGCGAGACGGGTCCAAGGCCGGGACAGTCCCAGCGCATCAGGGCTTCGGCGCCGACGACATCCGCCGAACGAAGCGAGACGATCGGCTGGAACACGAGGCTGACGCGACCGTCGAGCACGGCGTGGCGGAGATTGCGTTCGATCGTCGCGTACCGATCGTGCCGGCGCGCGATCTCGGCGTCGAACAGCTGCACGCCGGTACCGCTCGCGACCGCGTGCTCGAGCGCGGCTTCGGCGTCGCGGATCTGCGCTGCGAGATCGGTTCCCCCGGCCGCGATCCCGACGCTCGGCGTGCCGCTGATCTCTTCGCTGTCGTCGGCCATCGGGCGCTCGAACGCGGCGAGCAACCGCTTGGCCAAGCCCAGCGCGGCGCGCGCGCGGCCGCCGTGCAGCCGGATCGCGAAGGTGTTTTCCGCATAGCTCACCAGCGTCGCGTCGCCGGGAACCATGCCGGCGATCGCGCCCGCCGCGT
>CALEOJ010000120.1 GCA_937910425.1 uncultured candidate division WPS-2 bacterium | reverse complement strand
GACCTGCTCGGTCCGCAGATCGAGCGTCTCGAGACGGCGCCGGATCGCGTCGGCCCGCTCGCGCAGTGTGTCGAGCGGCGCAGCGAGCATGCGGTAGAACGGAATCTGCTCCCGGGACGCGGGGTCGAGATGCAGCCGCAGCGTCGCAGCCAGCGCGGCGAGCGTCGGCGTCCCGACCCGCAGCGCGCGCAGCAGCGGGTTCGCGCGCATGCGCCGGATCGGCGCGGTTCGTCCGACGACGATCCCGGCTTGCGGTCCGCCCAGCAGTTTGTCACCCGAGAACGCGATCAGGTCGATCCCGTCGGCGACCGCTTCGCGCGCGGTCCGTTCGTGCGGGAGGCCGTATTCTCGCAGGTCGGTCAGCGCGCCGCTGCCGAGATCCTCGGCGACCGGGATCCCGGCGCGGCGGCCAAGCGCGACCAGTTCGGCACCGGAAACGTCTTCGGTGAAGCCTTCGATGCGGTAGTTCGACGGGTGCGCGCGAAAGAGCAGCGCGGTGCGCGGCGAGAGCGCGCGCGCGTAGTCGTCGATGCGCACCTTGTTCGTCGCGCCGACCTCGACCAGCGTCGCGCCGCTGCGCGCGAGCACGTCCGGCAGCCGGAAGCCGCCGCCGATCTCGATCAGTTGGCTGCGCGCGACGATCACCTCGCGCGCCGAGCCGTCGACGCCGCGCGCGAGCGTGTCGAGCACGAGCAGCACCGCGGCGGCGCAGTTGTTCACGACCAGCGCATCCTCGGCGCCGGTGGCCGCGCGCAACAGCGCGCCCAGACGGTCGTAGCGCGAGCCGCGCGTCCCACTTTCGAGGTCGTATTCGACGTTCGACGCGCCGCCGGCGGTCTCGGAGATCGCGTCGAGCGCCTCGCGCGCCAACGGCGCGCGCCCGAGGTTGGTGTGCAACAGAATCCCGGTGCCGTTCAGCACGCCGGTGAGCCCGCGGCGCGACTCGGCCGCGAGGCGTGTCACCACACCGGCGAGCAGCGCATCGGCGGACGGTGTGTCGTGCGCCGTGCGCGCTGCGTCGAGCGCGGCGACGACGTGATGCTTGACCGCGGGCTGCCCGAGAAGCGCGACGAACCGCGCAACGCGCGGTTCGTCGAGGATTCGGTGAACGGCCGGGAGGCCGCGGCGCTCAGGCAGCGATCTAGGCTGCGGCCAGATGCTTGTCGAGCATCTGACGGATCGTCTGCTCCGGGACGAAGCCGACGATGCGATCGACGGCCTGCCCGCCCTTGAAGAGGATGAGGCACGGGATCCCGGAGACGCCGTATTGTCCGGCGGTCGACGGGTTTTCGTCGGTGTTCATCTTCACGAAGCTGACGCGGTCGCCGAGCGAGCCCGCCACCTTCTCCACGACGGGCGAGAGCATGCGGCACGGTCCGCACCACGGGGCCCAGAAATCGACCAGGACAGGCTTGTCGGAGCCGAGCACCGCGGTCGGGAAGGTGCTCTGCGTGACGTCGGGGAGTGCGCTCATACGAGTACAACGACCCGGTCGCCGAAGCGACGGTTTCGAGCGCGAGCCCGTCGAAGGGCCTGTCATCTTGAGCCTTTCGAAAGGCGTGCGCCCGCTTCCGTCGATCGCCGCCGCCCTCGTTGTTCTCGCCGCATTGCCCGCCGCGGCTGCCCCGCGCGGCCCGGCACCGACAGCGGTCCTGGTCGTGGCGGACGTCGGCGAGAACGCGCGCCGCTCGATGCCGGCCGAGGTCTGGCGCAAGCTCGCGGCCGACTACGTCGGCCGTTCCGCGAGCGCCGAAGACGGGACGGCGCTGCCGGACGACGCGCGCTGCCGGAGCGCGAACGCGCAATACGCGGTGCTCGCAACTTTCGACCGCGCGACCAGGCTGCCGGGGCTGGCGCAGGACACGGACCGCGCATACGGCATCGCGCGGTTCACGGTGCGCAATTGCCTGACCGGTGCGGTCTCGGCGACCAAGACGGTGCGGATCGAGAGCGAGCCGCTCACACCGTCCGACCGCCAAGAAGACGAGATCACCGCAGCGCACACCTGGGAACGCGCCGTACGCGCAACGCTCTCGCACGAGCCGCTGCTGCTGCCCCGCGAGCTGCCCACACCGGCGCCCGCGTCGCCGGCGCGCGTCGTCAGAGTCGACGACGACCTCGCGGTCCTCAAGATCAGCGGCGGTCTCTCGATGAGCCAGCTCTTGTACGACATCGCCGACGCGAGCGGAAAGCCGCACGGTCCGTTCGAGCTCGTGGTCGTCGAACTCGCCGGCCAGTACGTCGTGGTGCACATCATCGGCAACCACAGCGTTCGCGTCGGGGACTACGTCGAGCCGGCCAAGGAGTCTACACCTTCGGCGGCTCCTCCCCGGTGATGTCGGCGACGCGCTTCGACTGCTGGCCGAGGTTCGCGATTGCGATGACCTCGTCGCCTTCGGCGAGCCGCTGCAAGCGGACACCCTTGGTCGAGCGACGATAGACGCGAATCTGGCTGACCGGGATGCGGATAACCTGGTTGCCGGACGTGATCATCAAGAGTTCGTCCTCCGGCGCGACCAGGATCTGGTCGACGACGTGCCCGATCCCCTTCTCCCGAGCGAAGGCCTTGATCCCCTTACCGCCCCGTGACGTGTGGCGATAGTCGTCGATCGGTGTGCGCTTACCGTATGCCTGTGAAGTGACGATGAGGACGTCGGTGCGGCCATCCTCAACGATGTCCATCGCAACGACCTCGTCGCCTGGCGCGAGCGTAATCGCCTTCACGCCGCGTGCCGGGCGGCCCACCGCGCGAACGTCCTTCTCGCTGAAATGGACGGCCATACCATTGTGCGTCGCAAGCAATACGTCGCGATCGCCGCTGGAGAGGTCGACCGCGAGCAGTTCGTCGCCCTCGTCGAGCCCGATCGCGATCAGACCGTTGCGGCGCACGTTCTCGAAGTCGCCGAGCTTCGTCTTCTTGATCACGCCGCGGCGCGTGACCATCACGAGGTACTCTTCCGTGTCGAACGCCCGCACCGGAAACACCGCCGTGACTATCTCGCCGGGCGGCAGCTGCAGCAGGTTTACGAGCGCGGTTCCGCGCGCGGTGCGCGTCGAATCGGGGATCTCGTAGGCGCGCAGGCGGAACGCGCGGCCCTTGTTCGTGAAGAACAGGACGTACTGGTGCGTCGTCGCCATGAAGAAGTTGCGGACGACGTCTTCCTTCTTCAGGTTCGAGATCCCGATGACGCCGCGACCGCCGCGATTTTGCTGGCGGAACGTGTCGACCGAGACGCGCTTGATGTAGCCGCCGACGGTCACCGTCACGACGACCTCGGTGTCGGCGATGATGTCCTCGATCGAGAGCTCGCCTTCGAGCGCCTCGACCGGCGTCTTGCGGGCGTCGCCGAGCCGCTTTTTGAGCTCGAGCGTCTCGTCGCCAACGACTCCGAGGATGCGCGCTGGCTTCGCGAGCAGGTCGCGCAGGTCGTCGATCGAGACCAGCAGGCCTTCGTACTCATCCTCGATCTTCTGCCGCTCGAGGCCGACCAGCGTGCGCAGGCGCATGTCGACGATCGCCGCCGCCTGGAGCGTCGAGAGCCGGAACTCGTCGGCGACGCTGGGCCCGGCCATGCGCCGGAACGCGTCGGAGAGCGCGAACGGCTCCTCGATCAGGCGCGCCCGGGCGGTGTCGACCGTGTCGCTGTCGCGGATGATCGCGATCACGCGATCGATGTTGTCGAGGGCGACCAGGAAGCCGAGCAGCAGGTGCGCGCGTTCCTCGGCCTTGTTGAGATCGTAGACGGCGCGTTTGCGCACGACGTCTTGGCGATGGTCGATGAAGTAGCCGAGCATCTCGCGCAGCGAGAGGACGCGCGGCTCGAGCGGCGGCGTCCGGCCGGCCGCGATCTCCTTCTCGCTCAAGGTCGCCGGCACGAGCGCCAGCATGTTGAACGCGAAGCTCGACTGGAGCGGCGTCTGCTTGTAGAGCTGGTTCAGCACGACTTGCGGCGTCGCGCTGCGGTGCAGCTCGACGACGATCCGCATCCCCTTGCGGTTCGACTCGTTGTGGAGCGCGGTGATCCCGGTGATCCGTTTGTCCTGATACGCTTCGGTGATCGCCTCGATGACACGGTTGACCGAGACCTGGAACGGCATCTCGCTGATCACGATGCGGTAGCGGCCCTTGTCCTCGACGATCTCGGCCTTGCCGCGCAGCGCGACGGAGCCGCGGCCCGTCTTATAGGCTTGCCGGATCGCCTCGCGGCCGTGCAGCACGCCGCCGGTCGGAAAGTCCGGCCCGTGCACGATGTCGCACAGCGCGTTGTCGATCTCGTCGATCGAAGGATCGCCCCCTGAGACCTTGTTCTGGATCAAATACGCGACCGCGTCGCAGATCTCGCCGACGTTGTGAGGCGGGATGTTGGTCGCCATGCCGACCGCGATCCCCGAACTGCCGTTGACGAGCAGTTGCGGCAGACGCGCCGGCAATACGACCGGCTCCTCGCCTTGACCATCGAAGTTCGGGACGAACCCGACCGTGTTCTTGTCGATGTCCGCCAGCATGTCGAGCGCCGCGCGCGCGAGGCGGGCCTCGGTGTAGCGGTAGGCGGCCGGCGGATCGGGATCGATCGAACCGAAGTTCCCGTGGCCGTCGACCAGCGGATAGCGCAGCGTGAAGTCCTGCGCCATGCGCACGAGCGCGTCGTAGACCGACGAGTCGCCGTGCGGGTGATAGCTCTTGAGCACCTCGCCGATCACACCGGCGCACTTGCGATGCTGCTTCGAGGGGTCGAGCCCCATCTCGCGCATCGCGTAGAGGATGCGACGCTGCACCGGCTTGAGGCCGTCGCGCACGTCGGGAAGCGCCCGCGACGCGATGACCGACATGGCATAGGAGAGGTAGCTCTCCCGCATCTCGTCTTCGACGGCGATCGCGGACATCCGAGAGTCGTTGTTCACGGGTTCTTTCTTTGACGTTCCTTATTGCGGATCGGCCGTCAGGCCGAACGCGAGGATTCGCGAAGCGAATCCACTATGGTCGTGATGGATCGGGTTCGGCGCGCTCGGCGAGCTCGTCCGCGTCGTTCCCGAGCGCGGCCTGGGCGAGCACCGCGTGCTCTCGCAGCGCGGCAAGGTGGGCGTCGTACTGCGCGTCGAGTTCCGCCAGATGCCTCGCTGCCCTCGCTGACGGATCGGACACCAGGGTCGCCGGTGGGTTCGCGGTCACCTGGCGGCTGGGTCGCGTTGCTTGAAGAACGCGCCGACGAGGAATCCGACGATCCCGCCGACGATCGCCCCGACGAGCGCGATGAGCAGCAGCTTGCTGCCGAATCCACCGCCGACGTGATCGAGCGAGAAGAAGCGGAAGAACAGGATCGATCCCTCGAAGGCCGCAGCGACCACCGAACAGACGGCCCCGGCGATGATCCCGACGAGGACGTCATTCATGCGCAAGAGCACCAAACGCTATTCTGAACCCGACGGATGACGTCCTCGACGATCGTAGCGCGTTCGACGCCTTCGCTCGCGCTTTCGCTCGCTCGCTGCGAGCGGGTGACGTCGTCGCGCTGCAGGGAGCGCTCGGTGCGGGCAAGACGACCTTCGTGCGCGGTGTCGTCGCGGAACTGCACGGCTCGGACGAGGCGGTGAGCAGCCCGACGTTCGTGTTCCGCCAGCGCTACGACGCGCCGGACGCCGCCGTGCCGGCGATCGAGCACGTCGACCTCTACCGGATCGTCGATCCGGCGGCCGAACTGCCCGATCTCGCGCTCGACGAGGCGTTCGGTCCGGACTCGATCGCGCTGGTGGAGTGGCCCGACCGGGCCGAGGGCTGGCTCCCGGCCGGCCGGATCGACGTGACGATCGAAGGGCTCGGCGAGGGCCCGCGCACCGTCCGCATCGCGCGCCCGGCATGAAGATCCTCGCTCTCGACGCCGCGCTGGGGGGCTTCTCGGCCGCGCTCGACGTCGGGGGCGCGTCCCCGACCGCGGTCCGGACCGGGCGGCAGGACGCGCTGGAACACGGCCTCGCCTGTATCGAGGTGATCCTGGACGCAGCGGGGCTGCGGCTGCGAGACCTCGACCGGCTGGCGGTCGGGATCGGGCCGGGATCGTTCACCGGGGTGCGGATTGCCGTCGCGTACGCGAAGTCGCTCGCCTACGCCGGCGGCATCCCGCTGGTGGGGGTCTCCTCGTACGACGCGCTCGAACCCGAGGAGGCGGCGCTGCCCGTGCTGACGATCGTACGCGGCCGGCGCGGGGTGATCTGCGCCCGGCTGCGCGACCGAGCCGGGGCGACCACCGCCTGCGGACCGGTCGCCGAGGTGCTCGAGCGGCTGCTGCCCCCAGAGCCGGGCTCGGTGCACATCGCCGGGAATACGGAGGACGTGCGCTCGGAGATCGCCGAACGCGGTTGGATCGTGCGAGCGCTCCTGCCGCGGGCGGACGTCCCTGCCGTCGCAATCGCCCAGCTCGCCCGCACCAGGGTCCCGAGCCCCTCGCCGCACGCCCTCGCCCCCGACTACGGCGAAGCCCCCGCGGTCACGCAGCCCAAGATGCGCACGTGAAAGCCGAATTGTTTCCGGCGGGGTCGGGGTCGCCGGGCGGGCTGCAGATCGAAACGATGGCGCAAGGCGATCTGCCCGCGGTGCTCCGCATCGAAGGGCTCTCGTTCACCACGTCGTGGCCGGCGAACGCGTTCTCGAACGAGATCCGCGACAACAAGCTCGCACACTATTTTGTCGGACGGCTCGACGGCGAGATCGTTGCGTACGGCGGGATCTGGGTGATCCTCGAGGACTCACACATCACCACCATCGCCGTCCATCCCGACTACCGCGGCCAGCGAATCGGCGAAGAGATGCTTCTCAAACTGCTCGACGAGGCGATCTCACAAGGCGCGTCGTGGATCACGCTCGAGGTGCGCGAGTCGAACGAGGTCGCGCAGAAGCTCTACCGCAAGTACGGCTTCACGACCGTCTCGACGCGGCGCGGTTACTACAGCGACAACGGCGAGAACGCGCTCGTGATGTGGGCCGGCAACCTGAAAGGCGAGCTCTACGGCGCGCGATTGCGCGTGCTGCGCACGGCGCTCGAAAACGAGAGCGGTTGATCTCGCCGCCGGCCGTCGACGTGCTCCACCGTCCGATCGCCACGCTGGTGCGGGCCTACGGTGCGCCCGCGTCGGTCGCGACGCGCGACGACGGGCAGCACGTCGTCTTCGGTGACGCGACGGCGAGCGTCTCCGCGATCGTCGACGACGACGCGACGATCCACGCGGTCGACCTCGCTTTCCCGGGCGGAACGCGCTTTTCGATCGAGCTCGAGGGCAAGACGCACACCTTCACGTTCGGCACCACGACCTCGCTGGGGGCGCGCGACGAGCTGGCGTCCGACGCCGAGACCGAAGGCACGAACTTCCGCGTCTTCCGGCGCACCGCAGACACCGGACTGGTGCTCGTCTTCGAACCGAAGACCGCGGTGCTCACGCACGTCGTCGTCGGCGACCGCGCGACGCTGCTGCGGCTCGGCTACTTGACCGATCCGACGCCGACCCAAATTCGGTTTCCGTTTGCGGCGCCGGTGCTCAAACATACGGCGGTGCCGGACGGCAGCGGCGACCACGCCACGGTGCTGCGGATCGATCTGGATCGCGGCGGCCGGGTGAAGAGCGTCGCGGTGATCGTCGCGAGCGACGACGCCGCCTTCGATCAGCAGCTCGTCACGCGGCTGGCGAGCGATGCGTACGCGCCGGCGAAACTCGGGGGCCGCTCGATCGGTGCGAGCGTGTTCCGCGAGGTGCGGCACTGAACGCCGCGCGCGAGGCGTTTCCGCACGACGGCGTCAGCTTCGTCCGGACCGCGCGCCGGGTTCGCGAAGAGCTCGCGCAAGAGCACCGCTACGCGCACGTCGTGCGGGTGGCCCGGTTCGCGGAGCGGCTCGCCCGCGCCCACGGCGTCGACACGCTGCGCGCGCGCATCGCCGGCATGCTCCACGACCTCGCCAGGCTGTACGCGGCGGAGCGCCTGCTGGACGAGTGCGCCGCGCGCGGCTTGCCGGTCGATGCGTTCGAGCGCGCGCACCCGATCGTGCTGCACGCGCGCGTGGGCGCCGAGCTGGCGCGCGAACGCTTCGGGGTCGACGACGAGAGCGTGCTTTCCGCGATCCGCAAACACACGCTGGCCGACGCGGTCATGAGTCCGCTGGACGCGGTCGTCTATCTCGCCGACGGCATCGAGCCGGCCCGCGCCTTCGACGGCCGCGCGGCGCTGGAGGCGCTGGCGTTCCGCGATCTCGACGCCGCGATGCGCGCGGCGCTCGCGTCGTCGATCGCTTACCTGCGCACCCGCGGCCTGGCGATCTCGCCGCACACGCTCGCCGCGGCCGAACACTATGGTATCCCCGACCCCCTGGAGGAACGACACCCTGCCTGAACTCGATCTCGTCGCGCTCGTACTCGAAGCCGCTGAGGACAAGAAAGCCGAGGACATCGCGGTCCTCGACCTCGCCGGACGCACCATCGTCGCCGATTCGTTCGTCATCGTGACGGGTCGCTCGGCGATCCAGACGCGCTCGATCGCCGACGCGATCGTCGAAAAAGCCGGGGAAGCGGGGGTGCGCAGCCGCACGGAAGGCCATGCCGACGGCGGGTGGATCCTGATCGACCTCGGCTACGTCGTCGTCCACGTCTTCACGCCGGATCAGCGCCAGTTCTACAATCTCGAGCGGCTTTGGGGGCGGGTCGCCGAAGTCCGCGCCGAAGCTCAGTGAGGAAGTCGCGCCGGCGGCGACCCATCGGAAAGGTCATGCTCAAGGCGTTCGTCTGGGTTCTGCTGGCGGTTTTCGTGTTGACCTCGGTCGGCGTTGCGCTGGTCGTAACCGCCGCCCGCTGACAGAGGGGCCGCAACTTCCCGGCTGGGCCGGGGTACTCAGGCACCGGAGGACTCCACCGCATGAAACCGCAGGCAGCGCTCGCTGCCATCGCAGCCCTGACCCTGACCGTCGCCGCCGGCTTCGCGCCCGCGTCAGCGGCGCGCAGCAGCTACGTGATCGACGACGCGCACCTGCTCTCGCAGACGGCGATCGCGCAGATCAACCAGCAAGTCGGCGATTTCAACGCGCAGACCGGTAAGGAAGTCGTCGTCGTCACGACCGACTCGCTGAACGGCACCGATCCGAACACCGCGGTCGAGCAAAGCTTCGCACAGCAGCAGGTCAACGGCGTCGAGATCTTCATCGCGAAGAACGAGAAGCAGATCAAGATCGCCGGCGACAAGGCGTCGCACCAATTCTTCCCCACCGGATCGTTCGGCACGATCTATCAGGCGATGCGGCCGTCCTTCGCGCAGGGCAACTTCGATCAAGGTGTCGAGACCGGCGTCAGCCTCATCATCAACACCTACCGCGGGCACACCTCGTCGCTGAACCGCGCGCGGCAACCTGTCGGCGCAGCGGCGCCGGTACGCGTCCGCACCAGCAATTCGGGAGGATCAGGCTTGGGCTTCATTTGGTGGATCATCATCCTCGCGGTGATCTTCTTCGTCATCCGCGGCATCTTCAGAGCGATGTCCGGACCGCGCATGTACGGCGGCGGCGGCCCGGGGTACGGTCCCGGCGGTCCCGGGTACGGCGGCGGGGGCGGCGGCGGGGGCGGCGGCAGCTTCTGGAGCGGCCTCCTCGGCGGGCTCGGCGGCGCGTTCATC
>CALEOJ010000119.1 GCA_937910425.1 uncultured candidate division WPS-2 bacterium | reverse complement strand
CGAGATCTACACTCTTTCCCTACACGACGCTCTTCCGATCTGATCGTCTCGTTGCGCGACGTGAGCGAACGGGCGCGCTTCGAAGCGCGGATGCGAGACAACGAGCAGCGCCTGCGACTGGTCACCCAAAACGTCGACGCCGTGCTGTGGACCGCGGACCGCGAAGCGCGCTTTACCTCGATCTCGGGCGGCGCGCTCGATCAGCTCGGGCTCCGCGCGGAGCAGCTCATCGACCAGTCCTCAGGAGCGTTGATCGCGGAGCACGTGCTGCAAGACGTCGCCCGTGGGATAACGGTGCGGGCCGAGACGGCCCGCGGCGAACGCTGGCTGCGCCATCACGTCGAACCGCTGCGCGACGGTGAGGGCGAGGTCGTCGGCGCGGTCGGCGTCTCGCTCGATATCACCGAGCTTAAACGGACGCAGCAAGAGCTCTTCGAGAGCGCGCATCGCGATCGCCTGACCGGGCTTCCGAACCGGCTGTCACTCGACCAGCGCATCGACGAGACGATCGCGGACGCGCGCCGCGACGACCGCCGCTTTGCGGTGTTGTTCGTCGATCTCGACCGCTTCAAGACGATCAACGACACGCTCGGCCACAGGACCGGCGACCAGGTGCTGCGCGAGGTCGCGGTGCGCCTCCAGGAAACACTGCGCTCCGGCGACGTCATCGCACGGCCGGGCGGCGACGAGTTCATCATCCTGCTGCCGCGCGTCGTCCACGCGGGCGAGGCGGAGAGCGTTGCGCTGCGGCTCGTGCGCGCGCTCGCCCTTCCGGTGCCGGCCGGCGACCAGGACTTGTTCGTCAACGCCAGCGTCGGCGCTGCGATCTTCCCGGATCACGGCCGCGACGCCGAGGCGATCGTCGCCCACGCCGATGCCGCGATGTACCGCGCCAAGGCGCTGGGCGGTAACCGCTTCGCGCTGTACGACCATTTTATGGAAGCGGCCGCCGGCGAACGCCTCGTCTTGGAGAACGATCTTCGCCACGCGATCTTCCGCGACGAGCTCGAGCTGCTGTACCAGCCGGTCGTCGACCTCGGCACGCGCCGCATCGTTGGGTGCGAGGCGCTGGTGCGCTGGAATCATCGCGTGCGCGGCGTCGTCGCGCCCGGAGTCTTCATCCCGATCGCCGAGGAGAGCGGGGCGATCGTCGCAGTCGACCGCTGGGTGCTGCGCGAGGCCTGCGTCACCGCGGCGCGCGTGCGCGCGTACCAACCCGACTTCCGCGTCGCGGTCAACTTCTCGCCGCGCGACCTGCGCGAACCCGATCTGCCCGATGTCGTCGCGGCGATGCTCGCCGAGCACGGTCTTCCCGGAGAGGCGCTGTCGGTCGAGGTCACCGAGCACGTGCTCCTGGACGACACCGTGCTTCCCGCGCTGCGACGGATCTGCGCGCTCGGCGTGCAAGTCGCGATCGACGATTTCGGGGTCGGCTACAGCTCGCTGGCATATTTGAAGCGGCTACCGATCACCGCGCTCAAGATCGACCGAGCGTTCATCCGCGACGTCGCCGACGACGCATACGATCAAGCGATCGTCGGTTCGATCGTCTCGGTCGCGAAGACGCTCGGCCTGCACGTCACTGCGGAAGGGATCGAAACCCCCGAGCAGCTGGCGTTCGTCGCGTCGCTCGGCTGCGATGAGGTGCAAGGATTTCACTTCGGCGCGCCGATGACGGCGCGCGCTCTCGAAGAAGCGCTCGCTCCCCGTGCGGAGCGTCGGCTGGTCGAACGTGGAGCATGAAGCGAAAACCCCCTGATCCGAGGACAGACGCCGCCCATTGCGACGGGTATCATACGATGCTGAAAGGCAGGTGGGAGCCGGTGTGCATTGTCTGGCGAATCGAGGACCAAGCGGAGCAGGTACTCCGGCACCGCCGTGCGTTCCGCGACTGCCTCGTCTCGCTGGCGGAGCCGCCCTCCGGCGTCGATGCCGCTGAACTGATCTACGGCGAGCTCGTCGCGAACACCGTGCGCTACGCGACGGGCGCGGTCGAGGTGCATCTCGAGATGAGCCGCAGCAACCGGCCGGTGCTGGTCGTGCGCGACCACGGCCCGGGACTGCACGTTCTGCCGTGGACGCCGCGGCGCGATCCGCTGGCCGAATCGGGCCGCGGGCTCGGGATCGTCGAACTGCTCGCCCACGACGTCGCGGTCGGCGACGCCGAAGGCGGCGGGACGGTCATTCGCGCGACGCTCCCCGTCACGGCGCGCGAACCAGCCGCCTGACGGTTACTTCGTATTGAGTCGCAGGCCCACGTCGAACATGCGCGGCGGCGCATAGTGGTTGCCCTGCGCGTTTGCGAACGTAACGTAGTAGCGATCGTTGAAGATGTTGCGCACGCGCAGCGTGAGCGCCATCCCGCCGTGCAGCGCGAAGCCCTTCTCCGCGTCGAACGTGAGGTGCGGGGTGCGCTTGCACGGTCCGCCCACGCTGCCGTCGGCGCCGCCGCAGGTGATCGAGCCCGGGTTCAGCGCCGAGGAGAGACCGCTGCCGTACTCGCCGTCGATCCCGAACCAGCCGCCCCGGCGGTCGTTCGCGATCAGCCCTGAGGTGACGTCGATCCGCTGATCGTGATCGGCCGGCGTCCAGTCGTTGCCCACGCCGAAGCACGGCGCGAGCAGCTGCGTCTCGCAGCCCTTGTTCACCGAGTACGTGTGCGTCAGCGCGGCATAGAATCGCCCCGCTCGCGCCAGGCCGACTTGGTAGTACGCCGTCTGGGTCGCGATGCGGCCTTGGTTGAAGTTGATGTCCTGGTGAAGGTTCGTCACCCCGACCTGCGTGTCGTCGATCAGGTCGGTCGCGTTCTTCTGCATGACCCGCACGCCGAGGTCTCCCCGCCCGAGCGCGAAGTGTCCGCCGACCTCATAGACGGAGTCGCGCTGGGGCTTGAGGTCGAACTGGGCGACGTTCGTGAGCAGCGGAAGGTTCAGGGTGTACGCGGCCAGCGGCGAGACGTTCTCCAGCGAGAACGGTGTGAAGAATCGACCGTAGTACGCATACACGCTGTCACGGGCACCGAAGAAGCGGGTGAGCTTCACCCGCGGACTGAGCTGCCCGAAGCCGGTCGAGAACTGCGTCGAATTGACGGTGAACGAGTCGCCGCGCACGCCGTAGTCGAGCTGCCAGCCCGTGCCCATCTTCCAGGAGTCCTGAACGTAGAGCGCGGCAAGGTGACCGATGTTCGGCGATGCGTCGTCGACGGTGAACGGCGCTCCGGGCGTCGCGGGGGTGAAGATGGGTGCCAGGAAGTTCCCGGGCTGCAGCGTGACGTCATACGTCTTCGCGACGTGTGTCGCGTTGTAGATTCCGCCGAACGCGACTTCGTGCTTCGCGCTGTGGTTGACGTAGTCGAGGTTGCCGCCGACGTCGATCGCGATCCGGTCGCCGTTGAGCGAGAAACCACACGTCGAATTTCCGTAGTTGACGTTCTGGTTGGAGACCGGATTCGTCACGACGCCGTTCACGATCGGACCGGTCGACACGAGCGCATTCGCGCAATCGCTCGGCGCGCCCGGATTGCCGGCTTCGCCGAAGATGAAGTCGTTCGACGGATCGCCGAAGTCGCGGATTCGCGAGCGCTTGTAAGACGGGCCGAACGAGAGCGAGCCGTGGTCGCCGATGGGGTGCCGGAACTGCACGGACGCGAAGAGGTCCTCTTGGGTCTCGTTGTCGTCCGTGTTCGCCGGTTGTCCGCCGGAGACGTCGTTGGGGATCTGGTATGTCTGGTACGAGCGGCTGACGGTGAGGTTGAGGAAGTTCGGCCCGGTCGGCAGCGTGAAGCGTAGGAACTGGTTGGCGTTGCTGAAGGAGTTGTGGGGCGAGTCGAAGTTCGGCGGGTCGAGGCCGCGGTTGCCCCGCTCGTTGCGGAAGGCGGCTACCAACGTTCCCTTGCCGATGTTCGTGTGGTAGCCCAGCGTGGTGTCGACGTTTCCGTACGAGCCGGCGTCCAGATCGCCGATGAAGCCCGGCGGGCCCGAGCCGTTGCGCGTGTTGATGTTGATCACCGAGGCGAACCGCTCGCCGTACTGCGCCGGGTACGCGCCCTGCAGCGCTTCGATGAACGCAATGTCGTTCGGGTCGAACTCGCTGCCGACGAGGCGGTTGAGCTCCTGCGGAATCTGCACGCCGTCGACGATGTAGTTGATGTCGCCGTGGTCGCCGTTGATGTGGACCACGCCGTTCGCCCCACGCGCGGCGCCGGGGAGCTGGATCAAGAGGTTCGGCAAGCTGCCGGCGGCCGGTGAGCGGGTGAGCGCCTCGGCGTTGAGGGTGAGGTCGGTCCCGGATCCGCGCACCGGCGGATGCGTGGTGACGGCGGTGCGGCCGATCTCCTTGAGCTGCGAGAGCGCGACGGTGAGGTTCGCACCCGGACCGCTGATGTCGACCCGCAGCGATGCGTGGCCCTGCGGTGCGACGATCTCGACATCGTAGCTGCCGATCGGCACGCCGGGGATGGTGAAGATGCCGCGTGCGTCGGTCTGCGCGCGCAGGGTGAGATTGGAGCCGGTGGCGGTCACCGCCGCACCGGCGACGGGTTGGTTCGCGGCGGTGACGGTGCCGGCGAGGACGGACGTGCGCGTCTGGGCGAGCGCGCCGGTCGCGCTCGCGAGGACGAAACTGAGAATGAGGGCGAGCGCGCGGAGCGGCTC
>CALEOJ010000118.1 GCA_937910425.1 uncultured candidate division WPS-2 bacterium | reverse complement strand
TTTCCCTACACGACGCTCTTCCGATCTACGTCACCGAGGCGACGCGGCGCGGCGCGGGATGCGCGTGGCGCGCGGGCGCTGCGGATGCGGTGAACGGTGCGAGCGCGAGCAGCGCGGCGACGAGCGCGAGTCGGTTCGGCGTCATCGTATCCTTACAACGGCTAGTGGAGTGCACGGGCGAGACGGTCGACGGCCAGCAACAACGCATCGTCGTCGAGATCTCCGAAGGAGAGCCGCAGGGCCGGCGGACCGCTGCGGGTCGGATAGAACGGATCGGCAGGCATCACCAAGACACCTTCGCGAGCGCACAGATCGAACGCCGCCTGCGTCGAGAGCCGAGGCGGGAGCCGGAGCCATACGTTCGTGCCGGCGTCCGGCGGTCGCACGTCGGCCCAAGGGAGCGCACGCGCGAGCGCGTCGACGAACAGATCGCGGCGGTGCCGGTACAGCGCCCTTGCGGCCTTGATGTGTCGCGGATAGGCAGGCGTACGGAGGAATCGCCACAGCGCGCGCTGCGTCAGCGTCGAGGTGAACGAATCGGTCCGCACCTTCGCCGCCTCGATGTTCATGCGCAGCGCTCCCTTCACGCGCAGATAACCGATGCGCAGCGCCGGGAAGATCGACTTCGAGAGCGACTCCATCATCACCACGCGCCCGTCGACATCGTACGCGGCGAGCGGCGGCGGGGCCGGCCCGTCGTACGCAAACGTCCAGCCGGTCTGGTCCTCGAGGACCACGACGTCGTAGCGCCGCGCCAGCTCGACGATTGCCTTGCCACGCCGCGCCGGCAGCACGACGCCGGTCGGGTTCTCGGCGATCGGGCAGATCGAGAACAACCGTGGCCGGTATTCGGCGAACACGCGCTCGACGTCGTCGATGCGTACGCCGTCGGCGTCGCTGCGCACCTCGACGTAGCTCGCGCCGCGGGCATCGAAGACACCGAGCGTCCCGGGGTAGGTCGGCGACTCCGAGGCGACGACGGCGCGATCGGCGAGCAGGACCGAGGCGATCAGATCGGCGGCTTGCTGCGCGCCGGACGTCACGATGATCTCGCCGGCGCTCGCGTCGCAGCCGCGCGCGTTCAGGGACTCGGCGAGCGTCGCGCACAAGTCGGGATCGCCGGTGTTCGCCCGGTACTGCATCGCTTCGGGCGGATCGTCGGCGAACGTGCGCTGCATCGCGCGCCCGAACTCCGCCATTGGAAACGTTTCGGGCGCGGGGTTCGCGCGCGCCAGGGAGATCACGCCGGGCGCCGTCGCCTGCGCGAGCCGGTCCATGACGCCTTCCATCCGCTCGCCGCGCGAGAGGAGCGATGGTTCCCACGTGCGTGCGAACGGCGCATCGGCGGCCGCGTCTTTCGGCGCGACGAACGTGCCGCGCCCGACGCGGGAAACCACCCGGCCGCGCGACGCCAGCGTCTCGTACGCCTGCGAGACCGTGACGAGGGCGACGTCGAGCTCGCCGGCGAGCGAGCGGATCGGCGGCAGCCGCTGCTCGGGCGCCAGCTCGCCACTCTCGATCGCGGTCGCCAACGCATCCGCGATCTGCACGTAGAGCGGCCGCGGATCGCGCGTGTCGAGCGCGATCGCCGGCGTCATGTCACCGTTCGTCCAGACGGTACCCGATGCCGCGCACGGACGAGATCGCGAGGGTGGCGTTGACCTCGTTGAGCTTCTTCCGCAGCGCGGCGACATGCACGTCGACGACACGGGTCGGCACGCCGGAGACGTCGTTCCAGACACGCTCCAGGATCTGCGCCCGGGTCAGCAGCTTGCCGACGTTCTCGGCGAGATACCACAACAGGCGGAACTCGAGCGCGGTCAGCGTGACGCTCTTGCCGCTGTTTTCGAGCGTGTGGAAGTCGCGGACGAGCGCCGCGCCGCCGACTTGGAGCCGGCCTTCCTGATCGGTCTTGCGCGAGCGCTCGCGCCGGCGCAGGAACGACTGGACGCGCGCGACCAGCTCGTTGCCGGAGAACGGCTTGCGGATGTAGTCGTCGGCGCCGAGCCCGAGCCCCTTGAGGACATCGTTCTCGCTGGAGTGCGCGCTCACCATCAGGATGAACGCGTCCGACGAGTTGGCGAGCGAGGTGCACACATCGAGTCCCGAGATGTCGGGCAGCTCGACGTCGAGGAGCACGATCGCGGGCTTGAAGACCGGCTCGGCTTCCAGGCCGGCCGATCCGGTGCTGGCGATCCGCACCTCGAAACCGTTGCGCTCGAGGATGACCTTCTCGAACTGGGCGACGTCGGCGTCGTCCTCGATGATCAGGATGCGCTCCATCAGCGAACTCCCACCGGCTCCTGCGCGGCCACGTCGTCCGGCATCAGCAGCTCGCGCCGCGCGACGCCGTCCTCGATCGCCGCCTTCTGGACCGCTTGCGCGACCGCGTCGACGACGCGCGTGTCGAACACGCTGGGGATGATGTACTCCGCGCTGCGCTCGTCGCCGACGATCGAGGCGATCGCGCGCGCCGCGGCGAGCTTCATCCCTTCGGTGATCCTGCGCGCACGGCAGTCGAGCGCGCCGCGGAAGATGCCGGGGAATGCCAGCAGGTTGTTGATCTGGTTCGGGAAGTCGCTGCGCCCGGTTCCGACGACCGCGGCGTACGGGGCGGCGGCGTCCGGCATCACCTCGGGGGTCGGGTTCGCCATCGCGAAGACGATCGGATCGCGCGCCATCCCGCCGATCCACTCCGGCTGCAAGATCCCCGGTGCGCTCACGCCGATGAAGACGTCCGCGCCTTTGAGCACGTCCTGCAGCGAGCCACGGCGCCGCTCGCGGTTCGTGTGCTCGGCGAGCCACGCCCAGTGCGGGTTCTCGTAGTGCTGGTCGCGGCTGAGCGCGCCGTCGCGGTCGACCGCGATCACGTCGCGCACGCCGGCGACGAGCAGCATCTTGATCGTCGCGGTCCCGGCAGCGCCGCTCCCGGTGAGGACGATCGTCAGCTCGTCCATGCTCTTCCCGACGACGGCGGCGGCGTTCATCAGCGCGGCGAGGATCACCACGGCGGTGCCGTGCTGATCGTCGTGCATGACCGGAATGTCGAGCTCCTCGACCAACCGGCGCTCGACTTCGAAGCAGCGCGGCGAGCTGATGTCTTCGAGGTTGATCCCGCCGAAGATCGGCGCGATGAGCTTCGCGGTCTGAACGATCAACTCGACGTCCTTGGTATCGAGGCAGATTGGGAAGGCGTCGATGTCGGCGAACTGTTTGAAGAGCATGCACTTGCCCTCCATCACCGGCGCCGCGCCGAACGGGCCGATATCGCCGAGCCCGAGCACGGCCGTGCCGTCGGTGAGCACGCAGACCGTGTTGCGCTTGATCGTGAGTGCGTACGCCTTGGCTGGGTCGGCGGCGATCGCGCTCGAGACGCGCGCGACCCCCGGGGTGTACACGGTCGACAGATCCTGGCGCGTCTTCACCGGGCGCGTGATCCCGGTCCGGATCTTGCCGCCGAGATGGGCCAGGAAGGTCGAGTCCGAGACGTTGAGGACGCGCACGCCGTCGATCGCTTCGATCGCTTGGCGGACCTGATCGCCGACGAGCTCGCTCGAGACGTTGACGGTCACGTCGCGGATGATCGTCGTCTTGCCGACCGACCGGGTGTCGACGGCACCGACCATTCCCCCGGCGTCGCCGATTGCCGACGCGAGAACACCGAACGAACCGGGCGTGTTCGGGGTCTCTAAGCGCATTACGAGTTGGGTGCCGATCGAAGGAGCCGAGGCCATCGACCTCGGGTACGGTATCGCCTGCCGGGTGTCCTCGCCGCGGCCGCTTGTTGGCCTCCCCGGACGACCCCTCTCACCGGCCAAACTCGACGGGCGGGCCGGAGATTGGGGAAAGCTCCGACTATGACGACCGTCACGGCCTTGGCGGCCGGCGCGCTTGGCGCACTGGCCGTCCTCGCCGCGGGGACCGGACCCGCTTTGCGGCGCAAGCGCGAGACGCTGGAGGCTGCGGTCGCCGCCGCGCTCGCCGCGGTCGCGATGGCGCTGGGCGGCGATACGGTCCTGGGCGGGGTCGCGCTCGTGCTGGGCCTGGCGGCGGCCGCGCGGTACGGCCAAGCGGTGGTCTCCGCCACCCGTGACGGTCCGGCCCGTCTCTTTGCCACCTTCGAGCGCGAGAGCGAGGCACGCGGGCGCTTCTTGCCCCGCACGCTGGTCGACCGGCTGGGCCGCAGCTCGCTGGCCGACATCGAGATCGGCGACCGGGCGACCGAGACGATGACGGTCCTGTTCGCCGACATCCGCGACTCGACGTCGCTGACGGAGCAGCTCTCGTCAGAGGACGCCTTCGTGCTGATCGCCGACTTCTTCGCGCGCTCGGCCCGGGTCGTGCGGGATCACCGCGGGAGCGTCGACCGGTACCTCGGGGACGGCTACATGGCGCTCTTCCCGCGCTGCGTCGAGGACGCGCTCGACGCGGCGATGGCGCTGCAGGCGGCGGTCCGGGATCTGAACCACGAAGGCCTCGGGCCGGAGATCGAGATCGGCGTCGGCCTGCACACGGGCCCGGTCACCTTCGGCACGGTCGGCGACGCGCGCCACATCGACACGACGGTCGTCTCCGACACGGTCAACACCGCGAAGCGGGTCGAGGGCATCTCGAAACAGCTTCGCGCACCGGTCGTCGCGACCGAGGACGTGATGTACCAAGTCCGCGATATGTCGCGCTACGTCGTGCGTCCGCTCGGAGCGCAGCCGGTCCGCGGCAAGCGCGAGCCGATCGACGTGATGGCGATCGAGGCGGTGCCTGACGTGCGCCGCATCAACACGGTACAAGTGCCGTACCCGGCGAAGCGGAACGGGTGATCGAAGCCGCCCCAAAACGCTACCCCTCCAACAAGCGCACCGCGAGCCCGAGCGACGTCCTCCACGGCCTGCGCACCGAACTGCCGCTTCGGAGTGACCTGTGACGATCAATGAAGACTATGATCGCAGCGATTCGTCTTTCGGGCCTCATCGGCACGTGGATCTGCACGACCGGGGGTGAGGCGCCCAGCATGAAAGCGCAATACACGGCTCGACGTTGCCGAGATCCGCGACGCGATCGCGCGGATCGCGGCGCACGCTACGTCCCGCTGATCGTCATCTCGGCGACGCGGAACGACGGGGAGACGATCGTGCCGTCGAAACGCAGGTCGCCGGCGATCCCGTCGACGCTCTCGAGCATCTCCTGGAAGGTCGAGGCGATGGTGAACTCGTCGATCGCGTACAGCGGCGCGCCGTCTTCGATGTAGAGCCCGCGCGCGCCGCGGCTGTAGACGCCGCTGGCATACTCGGTCGCGAAGCCGATCGTGTCGAGGACGAGGATCCCGCGTTCGGTCGATGCGACCAGCTCGTCGAGCGTCCCGCTCCCGGGCAGAAGGTAGAAGTTGTTCGCGGCAACGCCGCCGCCGGACGCGTTCCCGGTCGAAGCGATTCCGAGCCGGCGGCCCCAATAGGTGTCGCTGAGATACGACTCGAGGACGCCGTCGCGGATCGCGAACGTCACGCGCGTCGGCACGCCCTCGCCATCGAACGGCGAGCTCCCGAGTCCGCCGGGGAGCCGGCCGTCGTCGACGAGCGTGACGCGCTCGTTGCCGACGCGCCCACCGGTGCGCTCGGCCAGCCACGAGTTGCCGAGCGCGACGTTCGCCGCGCTGAGCGCCGAGAAGACGTCGGCCAGGACGGCCGCCGCAACGTCGCGCTCGAAGATCACCGGGAGACGCGTGGTCGCGGGCTTGCGCGCGCCGATCAGTGCGAGTGCCCGGTGCACGGCGTGCAGCGAGACCGCTTGCGCGCTCTCCGCGGTCGCCCAGCCGCGCGCCGCGGTTCCGTAGTGCCCGATGCGTTTGTCGTCGCCGTCGAGCGCTACCGGCGCGGCCGAGCGCGAGACGTGCGAACCTTGCGTCACGCCGCGGAAGCCGCGCGTGTTCGCGATCGCCCACGACGAGAGCGCGTCGCCGACGCGCGAGCCGTCGGAGTTCGCGATGCGCGCGTCGGCCTCGCGCAGCGCACGCTCCATCGACAGCGCTTCGACGATCTTCTCCTCGTCCGCGCGCTCCGCGACATCCGGCGCGACGGTGAACAGGTCGTGATCGCAGACGCCGTCGGGCTCCACGGTATCGGGGAGACCGGCGTGCGGGTCGTCGCCGACGAAGGCGGCTGCC
>CALEOJ010000117.1 GCA_937910425.1 uncultured candidate division WPS-2 bacterium | reverse complement strand
CTCGGCGGCCAACGCGCGCGTCTTCGCGCACTCCGGCAGCACCGACGACTACGTCGCCTCGGGAACCTCGCTCACCGCCGCGTTGATCGTCGGCGACCATGCTTTCGTCGGCCACGTCGGCGCGACGCGCGCGTACCTCGGCCGCGAGGGCGTCCTCTCGACGTTGACGACGGCCGACGCGATCGGGGAGGGTTCGCTCCGCCTGCTGACGCGCTCGCTCGGCACGCAGCCGACGCTGGAGCCGGCGCTCGCGCACGTGCGCCTCATGCACGGCGACGCGCTGGTGCTCTCGAGCGGCGCGCTGCACGAGCTGCTCGACGACGACGAGATCGCCGACGCGCTGCGCGCCTCCGTCTCGTCCGAAGACGTCACCGCGCGGCTGCTCGCGATCGCGGGGATCCGCGGCGGCGGCGCCGGCACGGTGATCGTGGGCCGCGCGTTCAACGAGGCGGCGCCGGAGACGGCGCCCCGCCGCCCGCAGACGCGCGACGCGGCGCTCGTGCTCGGGATGATGCTCGCGGCGTCGATCGTTGCATTCGTTCTGCTCCGCATGATGTTCCCCGGGACGTGATCCTTCGACAGGCTCAGGACAGGCTCAGGCATAGCCATGCCTGAAGCGCTCACACGCCTGCGGGCGTGCGCGCCGATGATCGTCGCCCTCGTGCTCGCCGCGCTGACGCTGCGGCTGGCACCGCGCGGTGCGCTGCTCCCCGACTGGCTGCCGTTCGCCCTTGCGGTGCTCGCGCTCGCGTGGCCTGCGCTGCGGCCGGCCGACGTGACGCGCGACGACACGCTGCCGGCACTGGCGGTGCTGCTCTCGTCGATCGGACTCGCCGTCGTCGCGCGGCTGCAGCCGGAGCTCGCGCACAAGCAGATCGTGTGGCTCGGATTCTCGCTGGTGCTTGCAGTCGCAGCGGGCCCGGCGTTTGCGCGCTTTCGCGTGCTGGCTGCGTACAAGTACATCTGGATCTTGGGCACGATCGCGCTGTTCGTCGCGCTCGCGCTGTTCGGACAGGAAGTAAACGGTGCGCGCTTGGGGATCAGGCTGGGGCCGATCCAGTTCGAGCCGGTCGAGGTGATCAAGCTGCTGATCGTGCTGTTCATGGCGTCGTACCTGAACGACACCGCCGACGTCATCGCGCGCACGCGGCCGTGGTCGCTGCGCGCGAACGCGAAGTATCTTGGGCCGCTGTTTCTCGGCTGGGGCGTCTCGATGGGGATCCTCGTCTTCGAGCACGACCTCGGGATGGCGGTGCTGCTGCTCGCGACCTTCGTCGCGATGCTGTACGTCGCGACGCGCCGCATCGATCTGGTCGCCGGGGCCACCGGAATCTTCGGGCTCGCCGCCTGGTGGGCGGCGACGCACTACGCGTACGTCGAGCGCCGCATCGCCGTGTGGAAGGACCCGTTCCACGATCCGCTGGGGGCGGGCTATCAGGCGGTGCAGTCGTTGTTCTCGCTCGCGAACGGCGGGCTGTTCGGGACCGGCTACGGGCAGGGGCGCCCGGACTACATCCCCGAGGTCGCGACCGACTACGTCTACGCGGCGTTCGGTGAGGAGTGGGGCGCGATCGGCTCGATCGTGCTGCTGCTGGTCTTCCTGACCGTCGTGCTGCGCGCGCTGCGGGTCGCGCTCCGCCAGCCCGACCTGTACGCGAAGCTGCTCGCGACCGGGCTCGCCGCGGTGTTCGGCTTCCAGATCGTGATCATCATCGGCGGGGTGCTGCGGCTCTTCCCGCTCACCGGGATCACGCTGCCGTTCATCTCGTACGGAGGCAGCTCTCTGGTGACCAACTTTCTGCTGGTCGCCTTGGTCTGGGCGATCTCCAGCGAGCGCCGCACCACCTTGGCCTGAGGGCAAAAAGTTTCCGCGACAAGCGAGCGGTTTGTGGATATTCGCTCGGCCAGACGGGTAAGCGTGGAATCCGGCTTTGGGAACTGGGCGGGCTAAAACATCCATGTCCGCGCGCCGATAGCCAAAGGACCACCATGACGGACCAGCAGACTGCGCCGCACCCTGGCGAGGAGCGGACCCACCCGGATCTCGATCGGCGCCGCGGGCCCCGGCGTGCCGGCGCGATTGGCGAAGTCGAGGACCAGTCCGAGCGTCGCCAGAACGACCGCCGCAAGAAGAAGCCGGGATTCGCTGGACTCTGGGGTGCGATTTTCGGCCACAGCCGCTCGGAAGAGAAGACCGGCAGCTGACCGGCCGGCACTGACCCACAGGCTTGCCTCAGTAGGCAACCGTACTCTCTCCTTGCACCGACCGCTCGGCCGGCGAGGAGGCATCGTTGCGCCGCTTGGGGACCGTTTCAATCCTCGCAATTGCGCTCGCCCTAGCGGGCTGCGGCGGCCGGGGACAAACCAGCTCTACCGCGAGTCCGTCCCCGGTCAGCACAGCGACCTCCGAAGCCGCGCTTACGCCGAGCGCTGCGCCCGTGGGCGAGGCGTCATCGGGAGCAGGCGCAGCGACGGCCCCGGTCCCGGTTCCGACCGCGTCGCCGGAGCCGAACCTGCTCAGCACCGCCAATGGAACCGTGCTGCGCAGCTATTCGCCGGCTGCGCTCGACCCCTCCAGCGCCTGCGCCAGCTCGAGCTCGCGGAGCCGGTGCCCGCCGATCTTCCCTGCACGCAAAACGTCACCGAGTCGTTCATCCTCGAACCGAGCCAGGAGGCGACGTTCGCCGCCGGCTCCGCGCAAACGGTGCGCGTCACCATGGAAGTACTCGCCAATCAAGCCTGGAGCGGTCACGCGACCGTGAAGACGACCGGCGACCTGCGCGCGACCGTCAGCCCGAGCGCGTTCGACATCGTCGGCGGGACGCAGAACCTCGCCGTGACGGTCGACGTTCCCGCCTCACAGAAGCCGGGCGTCTACACCGTCAACGTGATCGCCGACAACGGCAGCGGCAAGACAGCGCAAGCGTCGGTTTCGCTCACCGGGACGGCCTCGCTCAAGAAGCAATTCAAAGCGATCACATCCCAGAAGCGGATCCGCATCTACGGCATCCATTTCGACGTGGACAGCGCGCACATCCAACCGCGCTCCCAGCCGGTGATCGCCGATATCGCGCAGCTCATGCACGACGCGCCGGGTCTGCGCTTCCAAGTCGAAGGCCACACCGATTCGGACGGCGGCGCCGCGTACAACCTCGGCCTCTCGCAGCGCCGTGCGCAGGCGGTGGTCGACGATCTGGTCGCGCACCACGGCATCGCGCGCGCGCGTCTGGTCCCGAAGGGCTTCGGCCTGACGAAACCGGTCGCATCGAACGCGACGGCCGGAGGGAAGGCGCTCAACCGGCGTGTCGAGCTGCTCAGACTCTAACGGTACCCCGCCGCGCGGTCAGGCGGCCAAGTCGTGCGCGAAGATCGAATCGAGGATCGCGGCGATCGCCGGATCGATCTCGCGCAACCGCGCCCGGGTCGCTCGCGGCCACGGCGAGCGGGGGTCGTTTGCCTCGACCCAAGCGCGCAGCGATTCCGCGAAGTATTCGTCCAGGCCCGACGCCGCGTAGGGCGTGATGAACGCGCGCGCGTTGCGGAACGCGCGGCGCACGCGCGGGTCGACGCCGCTAAGGTAGACGCCGCCGCCGAGCGCACAATCGAGCGCGTGCGCGAACTCGTGCGCGACGGTCATCGGCGAGATCGAGCGCAGGTACACCGCGCGCTCTTCGACGACGAACAACCCGGCCGGCGGAACGGGCCAGTCGTCGACCCCGCTCGCGAGCCGGCGCAACGCCTGCGAACGGTCGCGGTAGGCTTCGCTGCCCCGGAGGTGGACGACTCGCACACCCGCGCTCGCCGCGACGCGGAGCGCGCCGGTCCCGAAGCGGTCGAGCACCGCATCGATCGCGGTGGTGGCCTCTGGGCCGGCATCGACGGCGGGACGGTCTCGCATCCACCGCAGCGTAGCGGCCCCCGTGGACCACGCTGTCGCCGAGTTATTACGCCTAGAGATCACGACCGGAGGGAGTGCTATGTAAAGCGCGTCGACGCTTGCTCAGACTATGCGCGGGCTGTCGAGGAAAGCGCGACCTTCGTGCGTCCGTCGGCCGCCTCCAGCTAGCCCGCAGGGAGGCGACGGGGTCGCCCGCAAGCGGCCAGGTCGTGCGCGAAGATCGAGTCGAGGATCGCGGCGATCGCCAGATCGATCTCGCGCAGTCGCGCGCGCGTCGCGCGCGGCCTCTAGGGTAAGCGGGGGTCGTTCGCCTCGACCCACGCGCGCAGCGATTCCGCGATTATACGGAATCGGTCTACTGCCCAGTGGTCGATAAATACGGAATTGAAAGTAAGAGCGAAAGTACGCCCTCAGCCGCCCCTGAGCGATCGCGGGAATTGCGCCTTCGCCTCTTCGGGAGTCACGCGCGGTGCGTGCTCCGCGGAGAAGTCGCCGAGTCCGGCCGCCTTGAGTCCCGCGATGCTTTCGGCGTTCGCATAGTCCACTACAGGCCGTGAGTCTTCTCGAACGCTACCTGAAGTGGCGCGCCGAGATCGGCGCTCAGAGCGCATCGGGCGCTCTCTTCGTGTCCGAATCGAACCGGAACTTCGGGAAGCCTTTGACGCCGGCCACATGGGCGAAGCGCGTGGAGTTCTTCCGCGAAGTCGCCGGCGTGCCTCGGATGGTGACGCATACTCGGCGAGTGCAAGCATCGAAAAGACGCGCACGGCGACGACGGCTGCACGTATCGTACACCGGGGACGTATCTCAGCCGTCCGCTATCGTGTTCGTGTAACCGATCTCGGAGTGAGGTGCGGTGATCTCCTCGCTTCGCTTCGAATGGATGCTACAGCCCGGTCGCGGCCGACGCCCGCCGCCGATCGTCCTTGCGCGTCGCGCTTTTCCACACCGAAGTCGCGGCTCGCCTACACCTTGGGGACGATTGGCGGCGGCTGCGTTTTACATCTGGCCGCCATTCATTGCTTCGAACGCGCCGTGCGTTCGACGTCAAATATCGTGTCGACTTGACAAAAGCCGCAACGATGTGCGACAACGTCCGAACGGGGTGCTGGTCGAACGACCGACACCACGAGGTCCTGGCGGGACGTGACTACCTATGTCCCTCGCGCTTGCGGGGACTTCGTTCACGGATTTTTTGGGTGAGGGGTATACATGACTCAGGGTGTTTTTTCGCGCGCGAGGTTCATGGGCGCCGCGGCCGCGAGCTCGCTGCTCGCCGCGTGCAGCGGCGGCGGCGCAGGAGTGGGACCAGGAAACGTATTCGGCGGAAAGCAAAGCAGCGGCACCGTCCGCACCGTCCGTCGGCTCAGCGTGCGGTCGAAAAGCAAGAAGGTCGCATTCCCGCAGCCGCGGCCGGACGGCTCCATTCCGCCCTTGCGTCTGGACAAGGCGCGTCACAAAAAGACGGTGCAACCGGGCGACGGCGGCGATGGCGGCGGTACCGGCGGCGGCGGCGGCGGAGCCGATACGTCTACAGCGGACTTTTCGTATTCGTCGAGCGACGGGTTCACTTCGTACTCATATGACAGCTCGAACTATGGAGAGGTGTACGATTCTAGCGGCGATTTGGGCTGCCAGATGTATGGATACGATTCCAGCGGATATTCCTACGACATCGTTGACTCGAGCGGCACGAGCTTTAGCATGGACATGCCTGACTTTCCGGGCGATATCTCCGGCAACACATACACCTTCTCCGTCGATGGCGGAAGCATAACGGTAGAATTCTCGTCGTCGTCTGAAGACGGTAAGGCGACGTACCAGAGCAGCGAGGACGGCAAAGCGACCAGTGTGACTACTGGCCAGACGTCAACCGCAGATATTAATTTCGACGGCAGCGGGCAGTCGTACCATTGCCAACTTGCCAGGCTTTGGCAGGCTACCGTCGTAGCCGCAATCATCGTCAGCGGCGGCGTGGCGATCCGGTACGCGCCGGGCGCGGCGGGGAAAACCGGCGGGGGCATTGGAGCCGGCACAATGGCCCTTGAACAATTCCGCGTGTCGAGAGCATACCTCGCCGCGATTGGCTGCGGCTAGGAAGGTCCGGGGAAAGCACGTGGGGATCCCGTATGCGCAAGCAGTACTCGATATCATCGCGAGCACCCTGCTGTCCTCGATGGTACTGCTCGCCCTCTCGTTCATGCCGTTTCGCGGCGAACGAGCGCAGTTCGCCCGCCGCGCCCTCGTCGTTGCGTCGCTCGTTCTTCAAGCGAGCTGCATCGGGACGATATGGCTTCACGAAGGCAAGCCCGCGATTTCGGGCGCGCTGCTCGCCGTAGCCGCCGCGACGGTCGTCGTCATGGTGGTGCTTGCGATACGGCGCGATCCGCTCTGGACCCGGTTCAGAAAATAATCGGCCTCCGTCGACCGTGCGGCGCCAGTGCCGAATCCGACACTGGTGCCGCGCGGTCGCGCGGGGGCGGCGGCACGGCATCGGCGGGAGCGCACCGGCGAGCGCGCGTCCGGTCGTCTCGGCGTCGATGGTGCGCGAATTGGAAATTTCGCGCTCGAGCTGTTGGACCGCGTGCAACAATCATCACATTAACCCCCTACCCGTCAAACCTGGACGACGGAACGCGCCTGTCCGCGGACGATCGTGGCAGACATCGGGGATAGCGCAAGCAGAGGTTCACCGCCGGTTGCTCGCTTGCGCGATCAGCGCCTCGAAGCGACGGTCGGGGACGATCCAGACAACGGCGACCACAACGAAGAGCACGTCGGCGATCACGGGCGACACGAACGCGAAGCCGATCGCGCACACGTAGAGAAGCGGGCTGATCTTGCCCTTCAGACCCGTTTTCACGGCGTGCGCGAACGCCGAATCGGGACCGTTCACGGCGAGCAGCGCGCTTTGCAGCAGCGTGTATGCGATCGCGTCCATGAGCAAGACGGCGCCGTAGAACGCCGTCGGCGCCGCCGCAGTCGGGTTCTCGCCGAGCCACGCCATCGTGAAGGGCGCCAGCGACAGCCAGAAGAGCAGGTGCAGGTTCGCCCACATCGATCGTCCATCCACGCCGCTGCTCGCGCGCAGCATGTGGTGGTGATTGTTCCAGTAGATCCCGTGAAGACGAAGCTCAAGGCGTACGCCCGCAAACGTCGGGAGTGCCGGCCGCAGCGACGCAAGGTCGGTCAGGTGCGGCGGCTTGAGGTCGAGCACACGCGTGCGCCAGCGCGTTGACGCGGTCGACCAGCTGCAGGGCCCGCAGCTGCACGCTCGGCGCGGTCGGGTACTTCCGCAGAAACTGCGACGATTTTCCCAACACACGCGCCAGCGTCGGGAGGTCGACGTCGAGCGCGCGCGCGAGCGCGTTCACGTCGACCGAGCCTCGGTCGGTGAGCACCGCATTCAATGGCGCCAGCATCGCGCTTGCCATGAATATCTATTCCCCGTTAAGCGTCAAATCTCGTTCGTTTTCAAGCTAAATCTTATCTACGCCGCACGGGTGGCACTGTGCAAGTCGACTAAACCAATTTTCAATGGATTCCGTCGTTGGCTGCCCGTGCGGCCACGCCCCGGATCATCACGAAGCATCCGGATGCGTTGGCGATCGCGCGCGTGCGTGCCCGTGTCGCGACGTCCCACGCGAAGCGCTGCTCGCCGCGATCGCGGCCGCCGCGGCGCCGAGCCCGGGCGCACTCATTCTACGCCGACAGTGACCGCGACCCGGCCGGGACGCGTTGGAGAGACGCCGGCTGAGCCACGTCATAAGCTTTCGCTCAAATCTCCTCTGTGTTTGAGTTTGGGTTTACACTTGGACTGCGTATAAATTGTGCGCGACGGTCATCGGCGAGATCGAGCGCAGGTACACCGCGCGCTCTTCGACGACGAACAACCCGGCCGGCGGAACGGGCCAGTCGTCGACCCCGCTCGCGAGCCGGCGCAACGCCTGCGAACGGTCGCGATAGGTTTCGCTGCCGCGCAGGTGGACGATGCGAACGCCGGCGCTCGCCGCGACGCGCAGCGCGCCGGTGCCGAAACGGTCGAGCACGGCCTCGATCGCGGCAGCGGCATCGGAAGCAGCATCGACGGCGGGACGGTCTCGCATCCCCCGCAGCGTACGTGCGGTGGTCGACCGCTCAGTTGCGGCGTTGTGACGCCGGGACGAAGATCAGTCCGTTCGACGCGACCAGAACGGGGAACCGGGCCAGCGGCGCTCTTCGCCGTAGAACCGCGCGCGCGTCGCGCGGTATTCGGCGTACTCCCGCTCAACATACCGCCGGTAGCGATCGAAGCCCCTCGATAGGCCCCGCAGCCGGTCGAGCACGGCGAACGCACCGAGCTTGCCGGTGTACAACGCCTTGATGACGCCGGCCGATGAGAGTGGGTCGAACGCCGATGCGGCGTCGCCGATCGCGATCCAGCCCTCGCCGCAGACGTCGTGCAGGCGCTGCGAGCGCGCACTCCAAATGCTCACCGGCCAGTCCGGCGTACAGCGCTCGAATCTCTTCCACGTCAGTTGCGCTGCCCGCAAACGTTCGAGCCAGTTCTGCCGATCTTTGAGGCCGTCTTGCCGGACGAGGTCCGCATCGCTCATCCACGCGAAGACGGCGCGCCGGCCCGGCACGGCGGCGGAATACCACCAGCCGTCGCGCTGCGCTTCCACCAGGGTGCGCGCTTCGTGGGTCCCACTCGAGCCGTCGAAGCGGCACAGCACCGCAACGCCGGTGAGCTGATCGTCGACGAGGCGCTTCGCGCCTTGCCGCGACGCGAACGCCGCGGTGCGTCCGGTCGCATCGATAACGAGCGCAGAGCGGATCTCGCGCCGCTCGACACCTCGCGCAATAGCGAGTCGCCATTTGCCGTCCGGTTCCCGTGCCACGGCTGCGAAACGTGCGCCACGCCGGACCTCCACGCCGGCGCTCTCGACGCACGCGATCAGCGCCGCGTCGAATCCTGCGCGATCGAGATGCCACCCGGTGCCGCGCGCGGAGAAGAGGAAGTCGTTCTCGTACGGCTCCTCGCTTCCCCAACTCGCGACCGTTCCGTGCGACTCGACCGCGCCCGCGTCGACGACTGCGGGCCAACAACCGAGTCCCTCGAGAATCCGCCGGCCGCCCGGCGCGAGCGTCTCACCGATGCGCCAGCCGTCGAACGCCGACGCCTCGACCAGCACCACGCGCAGATCGGGCCGCACCTGGACCAGCGAGAGCGCCGCCGCGCTGCCGGCCGGGCCGCCCCCGAGAATCGCGACGTCGTACGCTGCCCGCTCCGGCGTCACGCTATGTTATGCAGACGGTTCGGTCACGATGAAGACCGGATCGACCGGATCGATGCCGCCCGTATGGCTCGCACCGAACTCCGGATTGCGGGTGACGAAGCTGAGGTTCGCCCACTCCGTCACCATCTGCAGATTGCCCGCATTCGTTTGCGGCGTCGGCGACCACAGCACGCCGTTGACCATCCACGGCCGGTGCGCCGGCCACCAGAACGTCAGCGTGCTCACCAGCTGCACCGGATCGCCGGTACTCTCCGGATACGAGGCGTTCCAGTCACGATAGGTGATGTCGATGTCCTGGATCGAGCACTGGTTGAAGTCGCACTGCCACGGCACCGCGTCGTACTTCGTGATGTCGCCCGGGCCGAGACCGTTCTGGAGGCTCGCGGCGTTCGCCGGTGGTCCGCCCGGGAGATTTGCCGGCATGCTGAGCGCGCCTTGCAAGCTCGTGTCCGACGTTTTCCCGTGCAGCGGCGCCTGCTGGCGAATGCGGTACGGTGCCGAATAGATCGCAGGGTTGCGCATGATCCACGACGCTTCGGCGCCCGGGCAGAACGCGCCGCCGAGCACGCTGCCGAGCGCGCCGCGGTCGAGCGCCGTCCCGTCGCCCTTCACGACAGGCCCGGGTGTAATATCCTCGAGCCGCTCGTTGATGAACTTGCCGTCGGCCCATTGCTTGATGAGGAACAGCATCGTGTCGCTGAAGCGCAAGAACTTCGAGGGCGGCGGCGTGTCGTTGTGCTGCAATGGGTTGTCGCCGCACAGCCGCGGCATCAGGTACAACCGCAGTCCCTCCATCTCCGGATTGGGCGGAGGGTAGAAGTCGTTCTCCTGTCCCTGCTTGCGCAGCGCCCAGTAGATGAATTGCCGCATCTGCGTACGCCGCTCGCGCGCGACCGGATCCTCGCCGTCGTGCGGCGGAATCGCCAGCTCGCGGTGGTCGAAATTGCCGCCCGGTCCGGTCTGATGCGGATCGCCGCCGCTCATGGCGTCGAAGTCCATGACGTACTGCTGCTCGAACGGCCGCTTGAGGATCGGCCAGATGTCGCGTTCGAAGTACGGCCGGTACTCGGTGTTCCAGACCGCACGCGTGCGCCACGACGGAAGATCGGCGGCCGCCGGCGCGGGCGTGTCGAACGGCGGGATGCCGTACATGTACGGCACGAACGCGAAGTTCCGCACCGCGAGGTCGAATAGCGTATCGTCCATCGTGACGACGTCGAGGATCTCCGGCGCATAGCGCGGATACCCGACGATCACCCACGCCGGGTCGCCGACCGCGACCTTCCCGGTCGGCAGCTTGTGCGTCACGCTGTCGGGCTGCGCCGGGAACCCGTCGATCTGCTTGACGGTGTAGAGCAGCTGCGCCGTCACCGGACCGTCGGCGATGTCGTCGAACCAGCCGTCGTTGTTGGCGTAGTCCTCGATCTTTGGGTTGCCGAAGCCGGTCTTCATCGAGCCGGAATTGCCGAAGCCGCCGAGCACGAGCAGCCGGTTCCGATCGTTCGGCTGCGTGCAGCGCAGCTCGCCGAGCATCGTGATCGAATTCGGCTGCAGCGGCGGCGGAAAACTCGCCGGGCCTGGGCTGCTCACGGCGTCGAACACGGGCGGCGTGCGCGACTGGTTCTGGAAGCTGATGCTGCGCGGGCCGGGATCGATGATGAGCTGCTGGCGTTCCTGCGTATTCACGACGTGGGCGTTGCGCAGCGGGTGGTTCAGCGCGTACCCGTGCTCGCCGGCCGTCTCTTGGAACGCATACCAGCTCGCCTTCTTGTTGGCGAGATAGACGGTCCAGTCGATGTCGTTCACTTCGACGAGTTGCCGCTGGCCGCGCGAGTTGACGATCTCAAACGTGTCGCCGATGGCGATCTCGCGCCCGTCGGGGGCGCCCGTTTCGCCGTAGACGAACACGCGGAAGCGTGCGGCTTGGCGCCGGATGCGCTGCGCGTCATCCTTGAACTGCGAGACCGTCTGCTCGACCCCGTTCGCGTCGACGGTCGGGTTGCCGAGCGAGTCGCAGTCGATCGGCAGCCCGCCCGCGGTCTCCGGCGCCAGATAGAACGAGCTCGGGCTGTTCCCGAGGCGGGCGATCCCGATGGCGGGGTGGATGCGGAACGTTGCTGGCATGCGGTCCTCTTCGGAAGCGCGGATCGACCGAGCGGTTAGATGAAATTCAGGGAGACGCCGTCGATGAGCAGCGCGTCGGTGGCCGGCGTCCCGTCCGTGTTGAGCACGATGAGGTTGACGTGGAAATCAGTAACCCCCGTCGCGGCCAGCGCGCGCACCGCGGCGGTTGCGTCGAGACGGAAGTTCGAGGGGGTCTTGTGATGACGCGGCCGTTTGTCGAACCGGTTGGTGCTCCGTTTGGGCACAGCGCAATGGCCGGGTCCGCCGATGCAGAGGCCGGTCAGCATGTTCACCTGGCCGACGTAATGATCGTTACCGCGCGTCGGCGTGGCGAGGCTCGCATCGGGCGTGTTGAGGAACGCGCGCACGTGGAAGCCGCCGCGTGTGACGTGCTGAACCGTGTGCACGCGAATTTCGGCCCGCCGGTGTGTGTCGAGCACGTGCGGGGCGACCGTGACGGGCGCGGAGCGAAAGCGCACCAGCGCCGTGTCCGGGTCGGTGGGAAACACGTGCGCGTCCATCACGTATTCGTAGCCCAGCTTCTGGGTGGTGCTCGTATCGGCGACCGTAAGGTTCCACGGGATCAGGGGCGCCGCCGGATCGTCCGGTCCGACGTCGGGATGGAGCTGCTGCCACCGCGCCCACAGCCGGTCGACGTTGCCGTGGTGAAACCAGAAGATCGGATCGTACGCCGTCATCCCGCCGTTCTGCATGTCGCCGAACGCCGGTTCTTGCGGCAGCGGCGGATTGGACGGATCGTTGCGGTCGCCCGCATCCGCGGCATCGTACTTGTAGTTCGGGTTCACGCCGCCGACGAAGTTGTGAAGCAGGTTGTGCACGTTCTCGAGCGCGCCGAAGAACTGGTCGTCGGTCGGTCCGCTGCCGAAGGTGAAGAAGTTGTCGAGCGCGAGGATGCGATCGATGTCGGCGGGCACCGGGTAGGCCTCGAAGATGAGATCGGCGTTGCCGCCGGGCCAGCGCCGCCAATGGAACAGCGGGTTGATCCGCTCCAGCTCGGCGATGATCGCTTGATCGCTCGCCGGGTTCGCGCCGTATGCGATCGTCGCTGCGGCGAACAGCCGCGAACCGGAGCTGAACGTCGTGCCGTCGGGATTCTTCGGATCGTAGAGGATGCCGTGCAGCGCCGCGAGCACGTCGTCAGGCACGACTTTTCCCGCCGTGAGATTCGCCAGACCCGCGTCATCGATCCAGCAGCGGAACGGAATCGGGATGATGCCGTTGTCGAGCGCCGGCGGCAGCGCCGTGCCGGGCGGGTGCGACGTCGCCTGATCGGCGATGGAGGGAAGCACGTCCTGCGCCGACTCGTCGGTCCAGTCCCAGTACGGCAGCGAGACGGTCGGGTCGTAGTCTTGCAGCTTGAGCTCGAACCCGTACAGATACGCACGGTGCCAGGTGAGGAACTCTTCCCAGCCGTGCTGACATTGGCTGGCGTGAATGCGCGCCCAGTAACCGAAGCTGCGCTCGTCGAGCCAGTAGGCGTCGAACGATTTCATCCATGTGAACGCCGCCCGCAGCCGGGACCACTCTTCGTCGGTGAGGTTCGCGATGCTCTTGCGCTGCTTGATCGATCCGGCCGCCGAGAAGATCTCGTTGACCGGCCCCGCGTGTTCCGCGTGCGCTTCGGCGCCCGTCGCGAGCGCTTGCAGCGAGCGATCGTGCTGCTTCGCCGCGGCGTCATCGTCCGTCGCGGGACAACCGTCGTCGATCCACTGTTCGATCATTTGGATGTCGGGTTCGGCGACACGACCGCCGCCCCACAGCAGCGGCGGAAACTGCGTGCCGTCGAACGGAAACTGTCCGCGCAAACCCCGCACGAGCCCCGACGCCGCACCGCGGCCCGACGGCGCCGGCGCGTCATGGTGACAGCACGACGTGTCGCTCGGCGCAGGAGCACCCGGCGTCGGCACCGCCTCGTCGGGAAGCAGCATGGCGATGCCGTACAGCTTCACATGGCGCAGCTCGTCCAGCGGCAGGTTCCAGAAACGGTCGTGCCCGTCGTAGCTCGCGCCCGACGTACCGGCCGCCTCGTCCATGATCTGACGAAAACGCACGTACCGTGACTGCGCAGGTTCCGGCATCAAAGTCCCCACTGACCCGGTGTTCGCTACCGGTGCTGGCTCATGGTGTGCCCGGACATCGCGCTCTTCACCGGAGGCGGCGGATGGAGCCGGTCGACGGCGATCATCACGTTCGCCATCATCCCCGCGTCCTCGTGATCAAGGATGTGGCAGTGCAGCACGAACTCACCGGTATAGCGCACGTATTGCGTGCGAAGCGTCACGTCGTAGCCGTTCTGGATGAAGAGCGTGTCGCGGAAGACGTGGTGCAGCCCGCAGTACTGGTCGGCGAGGTGTTGCGCATCCGCCGCGGCGAGCGCGTTGCACTTTCCGGTCGCCGGGTCGAAGATCGAGCGCTTCACGATCTTGCCGTTGACGTACGTGATCTTCTGCACGTCCATGATCTCGAACGGGTTGATGTGGATGTGGAAGATATGCGGCTCGGCATGCCCGGGCGAGGGGCCAGGGGTCGGGAGCACGGCGACGTCCCAGTCGTCCGTCGTCCCGAGCTGCCGGATGAGGGCCGGCTGAATCGTACCCGGAGAATACGCCTGACCGTTCACGCCGAACGCGTTGGGCTGGATGCTGCCGCTGATCTGAAAGTACGCCGTCGGTGCGGGCGAGAGCTGCGGGTGCGGCGGCGCGAGTTCGGTGAAGGGGGCGAACGCGGTGAGGTCGCCCGAACGCAGGCCGGCGCGCACCGCAGGCGGCAACGCCGGGTTGCCCGCATACAGCGCGTTCTTGATGTACGTCGCCACGTCGCCTTGGATCGGCGTGCCGCCCTGCACGTGCACGTAGGCGAGCAACTGCGGGATCGACGGTCCGTTGCCGCCTGCGCCCGTTGTCCCGCCGGTCTTCGGGTTCACGATCACCCGCTCGCCGGGCGGCGCCGCTTGATCGAGCAGACAGTAGTCGCCGACCGCCGGAAACGCGACGAGCACGTCGCTGCGGTATCCCGGCTGCAAGTAGTTCGACGCGGCTGGCGGCACGAGCGCCGAGATTCCCGGTTGCGCGAGGCGCACGGTGTTGATCTTCGTCCGCGTCAGCCCGTCGACCGCGATCTCCAACTGCGGAACGACGGCGCCTGGCGTCGCGACGCAAACGCTCTTGAGGATCGCGGCTTGCTGGAGTCGCGTCTTCCCGGCGAGCCTGCTCACCAAGCTGGTGCGCGCTCCGTTTGCAGCGGCGGCCAACGGCGTCACGCGCAGGACTTGCAGGTTGATCGTATCGTGGATGCCGCCGTGGACGAAGCGCCAGCGCTGGATCGCGCCCGCCGGCACGGTGATCGTCGGCTGCACGACCCCGTTGATGCTGGTGAAGCGCCCGTTCGTGTCCCAAATGGTCGGCGAGAACAGCTGCGATTGGAAGTTCTCGACCACGCCTTTGGTGATCTTCCCCGGCTGCGCGGAGGCGTAGGCGCATGTCCAGCGCGCATTCGCCTGCGGCGGCGGGTTATTCAACTGCGATTGAGCGGTGGTGTACAGCCCCTTGTCGGTGATGAGGTTGTCGTAGGGTCCCGTCACGGCACCCGGCGACGGGCTCGCCGAGGGCTGCCAGAAGCATCCGTACGCGATCTGCTGCAGCAAGAACACCGTATCGGTGAACGGCACCTGATCGGCGCCGTGCAGGATCGTGTCGACGTCTACGATACCGTTGTTGCTCGCGCGGTGCGCCCAATCGCGCGTGCCGCGGACGACCAGCACGCCTTCGTCACCGCTCGATACGCCGACCGCCGTCGATCCATGCATGTGCGCGTGGTACCAGAACGTCCCCGCCGGATGGTCTTTGGGAATCGCGATCGTGATCGGGTACGGCGCAGCCGCGGGCGGCATCGTTCGCAGGACGTTGTCGCTGTTGCCGCTCGGTGAGACGTGAAGCCCGTGCGAGTGGAAGTTCGTCGTGTTGAAGCAGCCGACGCCGACCGGCAACTGCAGATACGGGGCGGGCGTCGCGCCGCAGGTCGGGTCGTTCGGATCGAGCTCGTTGTGCAGGGCGATGTGCAGCGTCTCGCCCGGACGCGCGTCGATCAGCGGCGACGTGAGGCACCCGCTGTACGTGCGCAGCTCGAGCTCGTCCGTCGTCTGATCGGTCGGGTTGTTGATCTTCGCCGCGACGCGCCGTAGCGGAAGATCAAGGAAGACGTCCCGAGTCCCGACCTTGAGCCGCGCCGGTCCGGGATTGCAGGTCGACAGGTTTGCGACCGCCCCGAGCGTACGCGGGGCAGAGCGTCCCGTCGTGAACTGCGGAACGGCCGCGAACGCCGGGCTCGTGGCGCCGGCCGCCTGCGCCGAAGCCGACGGGGGCTTCGAAAGCCCGGCGACCACGATCGCCGCCGGTACGAGGGCGACGGCGCCGAGAAGCGCGGCACGGCGCAGCTTCGAGATGGTTGAAGGACGCCAAGACAATAGCATGACCGACACCCCGGAAAACCTTCAGTGAACTCGCCTCGCCGTTCGAGGCATACGAAGATGGTCCTCGGTCGCTTTGGAGCCGGAGCGGACGCGCCGAGGAACAGCAAGCCCGACACTACGAAGTATGGCCGCATCGGTTCAGGTTTCCCGCCGTCGCGCGGGACTGCACTCGGACCGAAGGGAGGCCCGTATGACGTCTCGTGCTGCGATGATTCCACGCGAAAAGCTCACCGCGTTTGCTCCCGGGATCCAGTGGGCGGTCTTGCCGGGCGACGGGATGACCCTCGTTTACTGGGTCTTCGAATCGCCCGCATGCGGCGAGGTCCCGCTGCACGACCACGTCGTCGCTCAAGGCGGCGTCGTGCTGGAGGGCTCGATCCATCTGCGGTATGCCGACGGATCGACGACCACGCTCGGGCCGGGCGACTGTTACACCCTCGCGTCGGGCGCCCCGCACGGTGCGACGTTCACCGAACGCTGCGTCGTCCTCGACGTGTTCGCCCCGAACCGCGTCGAGTACGAGGAACGTTTCGCCGCCGGCACGCAAGCCGACCGGTTCGTCGTCGTCGGTGGCGCCTGATCCCTGAAGCGGACGATGGTGGTCCGCGAGGCGAATGTGCCGGCGCGCATCGGGCCCAATACGGCGACAAGCGAACGTCTCACCAGCAGCCCCGCCGAATCGGAAGGAGACTGGGGTGACCTATCCGTTCCCGACGATCAACTGTCTCGCGTTCGTCGCGTATGGCGGCGCGCGCATCATTTACGACCGCTTCTACGTCACGGGACAGCCGGCGTCGCCGGCGTACGCCGCGATCGCCGGCGCCGGGATCACCTCGGTGGTGTGCGTGCGCCAGCCCGGTGAGGCCGTCGCGCCGCCGCCGGTCCCACCGCCGCCTCCGTTCGACACGACCGAGGCGACGGTGCTCGCGCAGCTCGGGGTCGCGTACCAGAACATCCCGATCACGCGCACGATGTCGCAGCAGCAGTTCGACGTGGAGGCCACCGAGGCCGCAATAGCGATCCTGATCGCCTTCGCGCAGGGTCCGGCACTCATCCACTGCTCGACAGGCGACCGCGCCTCGTCGGTGTGTGCGGTCGGACTGATCCTCGCGGCCGGTCTGTCGAACAGCGACGCCGTCGACTACGCGACGAACAGCCTGTTGCTCGCGAACTCGGCGATGATCGAGCTCGTACTGGGCTACACGCCGCCGGCTTCAATGGCGGACCGGATTCAGACGGCAACGGCAGCCCTTCAACCCTGAGCTTGTCCGTCAGGGATCAAAGCGCTTGCTCCGGAGTATAGCACGACTTCGAGGCTGGGTGTGGTCTCAAGCCTGTTCGATGCTGTGCCGATCACTCGAACACAGCACCAGGAGGGCAGCGCGTGAGTATGGAGATTCTCGCGATGGGCGTGGGCGGGGTCGTCGCAGCGGCCGCCATGCGGCTCTATCGCGTCCACCGCGATTCGAAGGACGCCGAGGCGTGGATCCTCGTCGCGAACATGAACACGCTCCTGCGGCTCGACCTCGACCACATCACGGGCGACGACCGGAACGATGGGCTGCGCGAGATGCGGGTCGTGCTGAAGCAGCTCGCCGCGAAGCGGGCCCGGCGCGAACGCGCCCTGCTGGAGCGCTACAACGCGCTGGTCGGGATCGCGATCGCGTTCGGTGAGAAGGTCCACGGCGCCGACGGTACCGTCGATTTGCGCGCGGTGGCGAACCGGCGCGGCCACGTGCACAACGCGCTGGCGATCGGCGACCGCATCGAGGCCGCGCTCGGGGGGATCGCCGAGATCGCGAACGACGCTCAGGCGTCGAGCGACCGGACCGGCCAGAAGACCG
>CALEOJ010000116.1 GCA_937910425.1 uncultured candidate division WPS-2 bacterium | reverse complement strand
CCGCCGCGCGAGAAACCGCGTGCGCCGGCGAGCCCGCGCGCGATCAAAATCGTCACCGTGCACACCGGCGCGCGCCGCGACGGTTCGCCCGAGCCTGAAAACGCGCACGCCGTCGGCGATCCGAACGGCATCCCGGATGCCACGGCGACGGCGGCACCGGGCGGTAACGACGGGGTCGTGAAGCCGGCGGCGTCGCCCGAGCCGACGCCGCGTCCGACGCCGACGCCGCTCTCGTGCGCGCGTCCCGACATCGCCGCGACGACGATCCGCGCGGTCGAGCCCGAGACACCGGCACTCGCCCAGCAGCAGGCAATCTCTGGGACGGTCGCCGTGATCGTCTCGCTCGACACGCACAGCCGCGTCGTCGCGACGCGCATCCAGAGCTCGCCGAGCGCGGTGCTCAACGGCGCGGCGCTCGCGGCGGCGCGCGGCTCGCAGTTCAAGACCGAGATCAAGAACTGCGAGCCGATCGCGGCCGACTACATCTTCAGCGTCGACTTCACGTCGCAGTAAGGCCGGTCAGCGCGGGGACGTGCTGCCGCGCGGCAAGACCGTGATGATCCCCATCATCCCGCTGTCCTCGTGCGCGAGCATGTGGCAGTGGTATACGAACGTTCCCGGGTGTACGACGCCGAAGTTGATGAGGATGCGTGTTTTCGACGGCAACAGCGCGGGATAGACGGCACCCGACGGGTCGGTGAACGGCGTCGCCTGCGGATCCACCTTGGCCGGCGCGAGCGCGACCGAGTCGAGCTTGACGTTGGTGAGCTCCGGTCCCAGCACCGGATCGGTGGAGTCGAGCGTCAGGAACGTCATCTGGTGGATGTGGAACGCGTGGATCTCGCCCGCCGCATTCACCAGCGTCCAGGTCTCGGTGTCGTTCTGCGTCACGGTGATGTTCGGCAGCATGTAGCGATCGGGATCCTTCGAGTGACCGTTCGCGACCAGCCAGAACGGGCGCTCGCCGAAGCCCGGCGCGGCGCGATTCGTCGTGTCGGTGACGTAGAAATGCCCGTAGTTGTCATACTGCGTAAACGTCAGCTCGCGGTTTCGTTTTGACTGCTTGCCGTAGCGCTGCAAGAATGCGGCCGCCGTCGTTTCGCCGGCCGGAACCGTCGCCCGCTTCTGCGCCGCACCGAGCATTTGCAGGTTGATCGCCTTCGGGACACTGAGCAGATCCTGCGCCACGACGGGGTTGCCGAGCGGACCGGTGCACGTGAAGTCCGTCGCGAGAGTACGATCCGTCGCCTCGGGATCGATCAGCACGTCGGCACGATTGCTGGGTGCCAGCAGCAGCCGCTTGTAGGGCAAAAAGCGCTGGCCAGGCTTCGTGTCGACGTCGACGCCGTCTCGTGCGATGACCCGCAGATCTTCAGAGCCGCCGGATCCCGCGCGCATCCAGAGGTTGACATAGCTGTCCGACGTCGCGTTTACGATGCGGACGCGCTCGCTGCGTGCGACGTGCATCGTCGGCAGCGGGCCCTGCACGCCGGGCCGCGGGACCGCGACGCCGTTGAGCATGAGCTTCTGCCCCGCGCCGGCCGTGGGCGCCGGCGATGGGGATGACCCCCACCCGCATTGTCCGGTCGCCTTGAAGTCGAAGCTCATCCCGGACCACACGGTGCCCGGAACCGTGACCGGCGGAAACGTGAAGGCGGGCGACGGCGTGCCGACGCCGTTCGCGTCGAGCAGCGCGCGCGGGCGCGCCTGCGGCCCGACCGCCGCGATGAATGCGGGCACCGGCGACGAGGCCACCGGCGGGGTCAGGTTCTTGATGACGATGACTCGCGAGGGCAGCTCGGCCGGGAGCGCAGCGCGCGCCGAGGTCGCCACCGACGGCAACACGATGAGCGCTCCCGCGAGCCCTCCGCCGACCTGGGTGGCCGCGACACCGTGCAAGTGCGCGTGGTACCAATAGGTTCCCGCCGATTGGCTGAGCGGGACCACGAACGTGAACACGCAGCTGCGCGGACCGTACGGCGACGACGCCTGGGTCGTCGACTTGAACACGTTGTCGACGGCCGGCGAGACGTCCCAGCCGTGGGTGTGGAAGTTGGTGTCGCCGACGTTCCGACGATCCATCGCCGACATCGGAACATCGGCCTTCAGCCGCGGATCGGGCGTCTTCGTGCCGAGCACGCCGGTGCTGTCGACGGGCGGCCGCTCCATCGTGCCGAGCTGGTCGCAGCCGTCGGCCGCTGTCGGCGCGGGATGCGGCGGCATCTGCGTCGGCGTGGGCGACGGTCCCGGTGTTGCCGGGGCGGCCGTCGCCAGGTCGTTCTTGAGCACCATGCGCCACGTTTCGCCTTGGTGGACTTGGATCGTCGGCGCTTCGTAGTAGCTCGTTTGGCCTTCCACGACGTAGCAGAAGACGCTCAGTCCGGTCTGTCGTGCGTGCAGAATGAGCAGTCCGTGGTTCTGCGGCGACGGCGTCCACAGCGGTGGATCCTTGATCTCCGGCCCGCCGGCCGTCGGTCGGCACGGCGGATACGTACCGGCCGTGGCCGGAGCTGCGACGCGCCCCGGAGCCGCCGACGAGGCATGCGGCGAGCTGATCGCGACGGCCGCGAGCGCGGCGAGCGCGCAACCTCCGAACGCCAAGGCATGGTGAACGCGAAACATGGACACCCCTCTGCGGGCCCGCAGAAAACCGAGCCGAATGTTCGCCTTGTGTAACCGGGCGAACGAGAATCCCTGTTGCGAACGACGACGGTTAGACGCTAAGCGAGCGCACCGAGCCGATCCCCGACACTGCGCGGAGCGCGGCCAGCGTCGCCTCGCCGGCGGGACGATCGACCGAGAGCACCATGATCGCGTCGCCGCCGACGGTGTTGCGCGAGACCTGCATGGTTGAGATGTTGACCTGCGCGTCACCCAGGATGGTGCCGACGCGGCCGATCATGCCGGGGACGTCGGCGTGCTGGGTGAGCAGCATCGCGCCGACCGGGGTCGCGTCGATCTCGTAGCCGTCGAGCTCGACGATGCGCGGCGCGCCGGCGATCGATGTGCCGGTGATCGAGGTGCCGTCAGCGGTCAGCCGCAGCGACGATGCGTACGACGACGCGGTCCCCTCACCGCGCGTCTCGACGACGATCCCGAGCTCACGGGCGATCGCGTCCGCGTTGACGATCGAGACGCGGCGGTCGGTCGTGGCTTGCAGCAGACCGCTCAGGAATGCCCGCGTCAGCGGTTCGGGCGGCACGTCGGCCAGCGCGCCGCCGAGCACGAGCGCGAACGCCGGCAAGCGCGCGGGACGTGCGTATTGGGGATAGAACCGGCCCAGCCGGTACGCGACCTCCAGGAACGGCATCACGCGATCGGCCTCCGGGCCGTCGGGCACCGGTGCGTTGACCGCCGCGTTCGCCGGGGCGCCGAGCAGCACGCGCGCGACGTCCTGGGCGAGCTCGGTCGCGATCCGCGCCAGCGCTTCGTACGTCGAGCCGCCGAGATGCGGCGTCGGGACGACCTTGGGATGACGGTGCAGCGCGGCGCCGACGCTGTCACGCGGCGGCGGTTCTTCGGCGACGACGTCGAGCGCGGCACCGGCCAGCACGCCCGCGTCGAGCGCTCGCAGCAGATCGTCCTCGACGATCACGCCGCCGCGCGCGCAGTTGATCAGGTATGCGTGCGCGCGCAGCAGGCGGAGTTTCGAGGCATCGATGAGCCCGACCGTCTGCGGCGTCAGCGGCATGTGCAGCGTCACGATGTCGCTCTCGCGCAGCAGCGTGTCGAGATCGGCCATGCGCACATCGAACGCATCGGCCCGAGCCGCGCTGATGTACGGATCGTGGGCGAGAATCGTCATCCCGAACGCCTTCGCGCGCGTCGCGATGTTACCGCCGATGCGCCCCATGCCGACGATCCCCAGCGTCTTCCCGTACAGCTCGGTGCCGACCAAGTTCTTGCGGTCCCAGATGCCCTCGCGCAATTGCTGCACGGCGAGCGGCGTGCGGCGCGCGAGCGAGAGCATCAGCGCAAACGTCTGCTCCGTCGCGGCGAGGGTGTTCGCGCCGGGCGTGTTGAGCACGAGGATCCCGGCCTCGGTGGCAGCGGCGATGTCGATCGCGTCGACGCCGACCCCGGCCCGCCCCACGACCGTCAGGCGCGGCCCGGCGGCGAGCAGCGCTCGGTCGACGCGCGTCTCGGAGCGGACGATCAAACCGTCGGCCTCGGCGAGCGCGGCGACGAGCTCGGCGCGCGAGCGGCCGACCAGCGACTCCACCTCGATCCCGGCCGCGCGCAACACCGCCAGCCCGTGCTCGGCGAAGGGTTCGGCGACGACGACGCGTTTGCGGAACAGGCCGCTTCGGTCCATCGGGCGTAATTGCACGCACTTGTCTCTCCGCCTTCAGGGCGCGCTCACGCCCTTCGACAAGCTCAGGGTGACAGCGATCGCCTTTGTCGTCCCGCTCGCCGTGCTGCTTAGCTCGGTGCGGACGTCGGTCGGCTTCTGGGACACCGCGGACTTGCAGACCGTCGCCTGGATCGCCGGGATTCCGTATCCGACCGGCTTCCCCGGCTATGTCGTGATCGGTTGGCTGTGGACACACGTGGTGCCGTTCGCGTCGGTCGCGTGGCGGGTGAACGCGCTCTCGGCGATTGCGATCTCCGGCGGCGCGGCGACGATCGCGGCGCTCGCGCTGCTGTTCGACGTGCTCCCTATGGTGGCGATCCTCGCCGCGTGGACGTTCGCGTTCGCCCACGTCGTCTGGCTGCGCGCGACGTATGCGGACGTGCACCCGCTGGGGTTTGCGCTCGCATTCGTCGCGATCGCGCTCGCCGTGCGCTGGGCGCGGCGAGGCGACGCGCGCTCGCTCGCGACCGGCATCGTCCTGGCCGGCGTCGCCGTCGCGGTCGACAATACGACCGTGCTGATGCTGGCCGGCGGCGTCGTCGTGACGCTCGGACGGCGCTGGCCGGCCGGCGTCGTCGCGCGATCGGTCGCGATCGCGGCGCTCGTCGTCGTGCTCGCCTACGCGTACTTGCCGCTGCGCAGCGCGTACGTCACGGCGCATCGGCTCGACCCCACGCTCGCGCTGGGGATACCGCCGGGCCGCCCCTTCTGGGACGACCATCATCCCGCGACGCGCGAGGGCTTCCGCGCGCTGGTCTCCGGGACCGAGTGGACCCCGGGCGCGACTCTCGCGCGCCTGTTCACGCCGGCCGCGGCGCAGAACGCGCTCGGACGCTTCGGCCCCGAGCTCGCTGCCGACGAGCCGCAGGGGCTCGAGATGGTCGGGCTGATCGGGCTCGCGTTCGTCGCCGCCGAGGCGCCGCTGACCGCGCTCGGACTCGTGCTGGCTGCGCTCATTCCGGCGCTCTTCGGCGCGTCGTACCAGGCCGAAGCCGACCCCGAGCGCTATGCCTTCATGCTCTACGCGGTGACGGCGCTCGGCATCGCGATCGCCGCCGATCGCACCGTGCGCGCGTTCGGCGGACGGCAGCCGGAGCTCGC
>CALEOJ010000115.1 GCA_937910425.1 uncultured candidate division WPS-2 bacterium | reverse complement strand
GTCGCACCCGCGACGGCGAGCGACGGCCGAACCGTCGCACTCTCCGCACCGGTGCAGGCGATTGCGACCGGCGGCGACACGCCGCTCGGCCGGATCCTCGCGCGCGCGGTGCTGGCCGGCGACGAGCCGACGACTCCGGTCGCGGTCCCGATCGCAGGTCCGGGCAGCTCCCATCTCGGGATCCTGCCGCCGAACGTCGTCCAGACGGCGCCGGCGGACGCCAAGACCGCAACCGGGGCGGCAGCCCCGCCGGCGAACCCGGCGGTGCTCGATGCGTTCGTCCAAGCGTTCGCGAGCGCGCTCGCACGCACGGACACGCCGGCCGCGAGCAACAGCCGCAGCGGCGACACGACGTCCTCGGACACCACCAACGCCGTCGCGGTCTCCGGACCGTCCGGCACGCAACCCGCGCTCTCGTTCGCGATCCCGTTCGTGCACGACGCGGTACCGGTCGCGCCTCCCACGCCCGCTCCGACGATGCCGCAGCCGCAGCACGTCGATGCGAACGCGGTGGCCGACCAAATCCTGCGCGCGATGACGATCCGCACCACCGACGGTCAGTCGGAAGTGCGGCTCCGGCTCGTCCCCGAACAGCTCGGCGACGTCAGCGTGAAGCTGATCGTCTCCGGTGGTTCGGTCGACGCGTCGATCGTCGCGCACACCGCTGATGCGCAGAACGCGCTCGCCGGCGGCCAGACCCAGCTCGCGAAAGCGTTCGCCGATGCCGGCCTGAAGCTGCAGAGCTTCACCGTCGGTCTCGCCGGCGGCGCATTCGCGGACGCCCGCGACCAGTCGCGTCAGAACGATTCGTGGACTCGGTCCGGCTCGCGCCGCTTCGGCGGTGTGTCGTCGGTCGAGGTCGACGCGTCCGACGACGCCTCGCTGCTCGCAAGCTCGAGCTTCGGTCCGCCGATCTATTCGGCGCGCTCGCTGCCCGGCAACTTCAACATCCTCGCATAACGAAGGAAAGCACACCATGTCCACCACCGGATCGACCGGCGGTCTTCCGATCGGCCAGTTGATCAGCCAGCCCCAGAGCGCCGCCGCGCAAGCGTCGTCGTCGCTGGGCTCGCAGCTCGGGGAAGATGCCTTCCTCAAGCTGCTCACGACGCAACTGCAGAACCAAGACCCCCTCAACCCCGTGGATCAGACCCAGTCGATCGCACAACTGGCGCAGTTCGCTGCGCTGCAAGCGACGACCGATCTGAAGAACGCGTTCACGTCGTTTTCGTCGAATTTCTCCGTGATGCAGTCGGCCGGGCTCCTCGGCAAGACGGTCTCGGCGCAGTCGACCGATGCGAGCGGAGCCGTCACCACCGTCACGGGCACCGTCAAGACCATCTCGGTCATCAACGGTCAGCCCGAGTTCACGCTCGCCGACCAGAGCGGAAAGCTCTTGGTCGACAGCAACGGGAGCCCGCTGCAGCTGCCCACTTCCGCGATCCTGTCCATCGGCTGAACGAATGGCCGACCCGAAGATCACCGGAATCAATATCCCGCCGGCGATCGATCCGGCCGGGCGTCCGAAGGGCGTTCCGGTCCAGATTCCACCGGCCGGCGGTGCGTTCCGCGACGTTCTGCGCACGGCGCAGGCGCCGGCGGTTGCGCAGCCGCTCAAGTTCTCGGCTCACGCGCAGCAGCGCCTGGAGTCGCGCAACATCCGCCTGACCTCGGACGACGTCGCAAAGATGAACGCGATGGCGGACAAGGCGGCGGCGAAAGGCGCGAAACAGTCGCTCTTCATGATGCGCGACGTCGCGATGGTCGTGTCGATTCAGAATCGCACCGTCATCACCGCCGTCGACCAGAGCAGCATGAAAGAGAACGTCTTCACCAACATCGACTCGGCGGCGATCATCGAATGATCGCTGTTGAACCCACCACTAATCACTCAGAGAGCGGACCACTCGTGGAGCTCTCGCGTGCGGCCGATCGAACGACGCCGCACGATTCGATGACACGAAAGGTCACTTAGATGGCTTTCGATTCGTTGTTCATCGGTGTCACCGGGCTGGAAGCATACCAGAACCAGATCGACACCATCTCGAACAACATCGCCAACGTCGGCACGACGGGCTTCAAAGGCCAGTCGGTCAACTTCCAGGACCTGATCTATCAGGCCCAGGGCTATGCCACCGCCCCGACCCAGACGACGGGCGGCATCAACGGTCAGGACGCGGGCCTGGGCGTGAAGATCGGGTCGATCGACACGAGCTTCACGCAGGGCGGGCTCACGACGACGGGTGTGAACACGAACCTCGCCCTCAACGGCGACGGCTTCTTCATCATGCGCAAGCCGAACGGCAACGGTGCGCCCGTGTACACGCGCAACGGTGACTTCACGCTCAACTCGAACGGTCTGCTCTACGACGGATCGAACGGGATGGCGGTGCAGGGCTACCTCGCCGACAAGAACGGGAACATCACGCAGACGGGGACGCCGGGCGACATCACGATCCCGCTCGGGCTGCAGTCGCAAGCTGTCGGCACCGGGCTGAACGCGAAACTGAAGTTCGGCAACACCGGCGATCAGGTCTTCGACGTCTCGCTCGGCGGCAATCTGGACCAGAGCCAGTGGATCAAAGAGGCACAGGGCCTGCAGGCGGCGCCGCCGGCGGCGGGCACCGGCGCGCCGTACACGATCTCGACGACGGTGTACGACTCGCTCGGCAACGCCCACCTCGCGCAGATCACGTACACACCGGACGCCGCCGGCTCTGCCGCCGGGCCGCCGGCGGTGAACGGTCTGCCGAACCAGGTCGCGGATCCGAGCGGCGCCCTGCACAACGCCGCGACCCGGTGGAAGGTCTCCGTGTCGTTTGCCGACGGCACGACGTTCGACGGGATCCAAACGCCCGGCTCGATCAACGGCGCCGGCGTGGTGACGCCCTCAGTCGTGACGGCGGCCCCGGTCTCGGCGGGCACGGTCGGGTTCGCGTACTTCGATCAGAACGGTCAGTACATCAACACGTCCGCGATCGAAGGGACGGCGGCCGGCCAGAACATCACCGGAGCGAACGTGCATGCGACGAACGGCGCTGCGTCGCTCGCGACCGGCGACCAGCTCAACATCCGGTCCTGGGGAACGGGCAGCACGAACGCGGCGGTCGCGCCGACCGCCGGTGGGCCGGCCCCGCAGACCGGGCCGATCGGGCTCGACTTCCACAACTCGACCTCGCTCTCGGGTACCGCAACCGCGAATGTCCTCGCGCAAAACGGCTACGCCGCTGGGGTTCTGTCGAACCTGACGATCGGTCAGGACGGCACGATCAGCGGCGCGTTCTCGAACGGCCAGTCGACGACGCTCGGGCGCGTCGCCGTCGCGACGTTCCAGAACGAGCAGGGCCTGCAGCGCATCGGCGGCTCCGATTTCGCGGCGACCTCGAACTCCGGTCTCGCCCAGGTGGGGACCGCGAGCGTCGGACGGTACGGCGCGATCGTCGCGGGTTCGCTCGAGTCCTCGAACGTCTCGATCGCCGATGAGTTCACCAAGATGATCGCGGCCCAGAACGCGTATCAGGCGAACTCGAAGAGCATCACCACCGCGTCGGAGGACATGCAAACGGTCATTGCCCTGATCCGGTAAACGGCGTATCGCTCCACGGAGGGCGCGAGGGACGGGAAAGGGGGCCGCAGGGAGGCGGTCCCCTCTTCTTTTATGGCGTAGAAGGCGAGCACGATGATCGCCCTACGACGCCTCAACAACGAGCCCATCATGGTCAATCCGGACTTGATCGAGACGCTCGAGGCGACCCCGGATACCGTCGTGACGCTGACCAACGGCAACAAGCTGCTCGTGCGGGACTCGATGGATGAGGTCCGCGAGAAGATCGTCGAGTTCAAGCGCCGGATCCACGGGCCCGATGCACAGGCGGACGCTCGCTAGCCTCCTTCCAGACGGCTCGCCTTCGCCTCCGTCATCCTGAGCCTGTCGAAGGGCTCAACTGCGCCTTCCGCGGGGCCGATAGTCTCTGAGAGCACCTCAGTGACCCGGGCCCCGTTCGGAAAGGCCGTACCTTGGATTTCGCGACGATCATCGGCCTGGTACTGGCCGTCGCCGCCCTCGCGCTTGCGGCGCTGATCGGCAAAGTCGACGCCGGTATCATCTTCGCCCGTTACGAGGCGTTCCTCTTGGTCTTCGTCGGGACGATCGGTGCCACGATGGTCTCCTTTCCGATGCGTACGTTTGGGCGCGGGCTCGTCGGCGGTCTGCGGACCGCGTTCGTCGAGCCCGTGTACCACGAACGCGAGGTGATCGCGACGCTCGTCTCGTTCGCCGAAAAGGCGCGCCGCGAGGGTCTGCTGGCGCTCGAGAACGAGGCTGCGGCGCTCGAAGACGATTTCATGCGCAAGGGGATCCAGCTCGTCATCGACGGGCGCGACACCGACATCATCCGCAAGATCCTCGAGACCGAGATCGCGTTCGTGCAGGAGCGCAACGCGAAAGCCGAGGCGATCTTCATGACGATGGGCGGCTTCTCGCCGACGCTCGGAATCATCGGCACGGTGCTCGGCCTGATCGCGATGCTGAAGGCGCTGGGCGCGCTGACCGGCTCGAGCAACATCGCGGGCCAGCTCGGCGTCGCCACCGCGCAGGCGTTCGTGGCGACGTTCTTCGGGATCGCGCTGGCGAACTTGCTGTGGATCCCGCTCGCCTCCAAGATCAAGGAGCGCGCCGGCGAGCAACTGCTGCTGCGCGAGATCATGGTCGAAGGGATTCTCTCGATCCAGGCCGGCGACAACCCGCGACTGCTCGAGGAGAAGCTGCACGCCTTTCTCGACCCGGCGGAGCGCGAGACCGAGATCGAAGCCGGCGGCGCCGCGGTCGACGTCGGCGAGCCGGAGCTCGCGGGAGCTTAGGTGGCGCTGACCAGGAGCGAGACGCGCTCGCGGCTGCGGCGCGGGACCGACAGGGAGGCGCTGGAGAGCGCCGGGATGATGCGCTGGCTGCTGACCTACGCCGACATGATCACGCTCCTGCTGGCGCTGTTCATCATCCTCTTCGCGATCTCGAACATCTCGGCGGTGAAATTCAACAAGCTCGCGCGCGCGATCTCCGGCGGGTTCAGCAGCACGAGCTCGGTCAACGAACCGCCCAACGGCGGCGCGATCGGTTCCGAGCGCGGCCACACCGACGAAGCGAACATGGCCGACGCGAAGTCGCAGCTCGACCGCTACATCGCTCAGCAGAACCTGCAGTCGAAAGTGCAGACCCGCATCACCAAGCAGGGTTTGGTCATCACGCTGCTCAGCGACAAGGCGTACTACAACTCGGGCTCGGCCGATCTGCGCCCCGAGACGAAGCGGCTGCTCGCGGTCGTCGCGGGACAGCTGCGCAGCGTACGCAACGCCGTGCGCGTCGAGGGCAGCACCGACAACGTCCCGATCGCGACCGCGGAGTATCCCAGCAACTGGGAGCTCTCGGCCGCCCGCTCGACCGGCGTCACGCGCTACCTGGTCGAACGGGAGAAGATCGACCCGACCCGCATCTCGTTCGCCGGTTACGGCGAGTTCCACCCGAAGTTCCCCAACGACACCGACGCGCATCGCCAGCAGAACCGGCGCGTCGACATCGTGATCCTGAACGGCGCATCCGCTCCCACACCGAACCCGGAGGCTGAAGCAAACCCGTGAGCGTGCTCTCCCAAGAGGAAATCGATGCTCTGGTCAACCAGCTGGCGGCGCCGGAGACCGCGGCGGTGCCCGACGTTCGGAAGATCAAGTCGTTCGACTTCCGGTTCAACAAGCGGCTCGACAAGTTCAGCACGAACCAGCTCCAGACGCTGCGGACGCTGCACGACAACTTCACGCGGCTGCTCAACAACTCGCTCTCGGTCTACCTGCGGACGCGGGTCGAGGCGACGATCGTCTCGATCGAGCAGATCAGCTACGGCGACTTCATCGCCTCGATCGGGAACCCGTCGATCCTCTCGATCTTCTCGATGGACCCGCTGCCGGGTTCCGGGATGGCGCAGCTCGACCTGAACCTCGTGTTCTCGATCATCGACCGGCTGCTCGGCGGCCCGGGCTGGTACCCGCAGAAGCTCCGCGACCTGACCGACATCGAGCGCACGCTGATGCAGCGCTTCATGGCGCGGATGCTGAACAGCTATCGCGAGTCGTGGAACTACCTGCTGACGCTCTCGTTCAAGATCGAGGCGCTGGACTCGAACCCGCAGTTCATCCCGCGCATCATCCCGCTCGACCAGATCGTCGCGTTCATCTCGTGTGAGCTCAAGGTCGGCGACATGACCGGCGTGATGAACTTCTGCCTGCCGTATCTGGTGCTGCAGCAGATCGGTCCGCAGCTCTCGGACTTCCAGTGGTCGCCGAGCGTCGTCGCCGGCCGCGGGATGACCGACGAAGACATCGCGCAGCTGGCCCGCAACGTCGAGCGCGCTCCGGTCGACGTGAAGGTCGAGCTCGGCAAGACCATCGTCTCGCTGCGCGATCTGATTGCGCTGCAGCCGGGCGATTTGGTGATGTTCGACAAATCGGTCGATGAGCCGCTGGCGGTGACGGTGAACGATCGAGAGAAGTTCAAGGTCTTCCCCGGCGTCAACCGCGACAAGCTGGCGGTTCGCGTCAGCCGCATCGTCGAGAACGAGGAGTAACGGTGCCCGACAGCCTTCGACCCATCGCCGACGCGATGTTCGCCTCGGCCGCAAGCGTCCTGGGCACGCTCGCCGGCCGCACCGTCGCGGCCGGCAAATCGTCCCGCACGAAGAGCGAGTCGTCGATCCGCGTCGAGCCCGACGTGGTGGCGACCGTTACCCGGATTCCCTCGGCCGACCTCGCGTTCGTCGCTCGCTACCGCAAGCGCGACCTGGCGCGGATCGTCGAGCTGATGCTCGGCACGCCGGGCGACGGCGGAGAGCTCGACGCGATGCAGCTCTCGATCGTCGCCGAGACGGTCGCGCAGATCTCGAGCGCGATGGGCGAGGCGCTCGCCAGTGACTCGAACCATGGCGCGGTCGGGATCGAATCGACCGTCGCGACCGATGCCGCCGCCTTCCCCGCGCCGCCGTTCGCGACGTTCACCGCGGCGCTCGACCTCGGTGAAGGTTTCAGCACCAGCCTCACGCTCGACTTCGACGTTCTGGCGCAGCACCGGCTCGGACCGCAGGCGCCGCAGCCGCCGGCCAGGGCCGTGCGGCGCGTCGAAGAAGGGCAGCCGGTCACCTTCACGTCGATGCAGCCGACGCCGGTGCGCACCGCCGCGCCCGGCCACGCGAACCTCGACCTGGTGCACGACGTCCCGCTGGAGATCTCCGCGGTCCTCGGTCAGACGGAGCTCTCGCTGCGCGAGGTCGTCTCGATGACGACCGGCAGCGTGTTCGAGCTCGACAAGCTCTCGACCGAGCCGATCGACCTCTACGTGAACAACATCCTCATCGCGCGCGGCGAGGTGGTGGTCGTCGACGACAAGTTCGCCGTGAAGATCAGCGAGCTCAACCCCGTCGTCGACAAGGTCTGACGCTGAGCTTCAGCGTCGTTCTGCAGGCGATCTGGGCGCTGGCGGTCGTCGCCGTGCTGCTGGTCGGCCTGACGTACGCGGTCCGGATGCTCAACCGCGGCCGGATCGTCGCAGCGACCGGGAAGCGGCTGGTCACGGTGGTCGAGTCGACGTTCTTGGCGCAGAACGTGACCCTTCACGTCGTGAAGGTCGGCGACCGATACTACCTGGTAGGCGGAGGATCCGCCGGGGTTACTCATATCGCCGACGTCCCGGGCGACGTCGTCGACCCCTACATCGAGACGCAACGGAAGGCGCTCGGCGAGCAACGCGATGCGGTGCTCCGCCTCTTGCAGAGATTCCGAAAGCAGCCGTGAACCGCCGTCTCCTCATCGTCATCGCCGCGCTGGCATCGTTGTTCGCCATCGTCGCCTTCGCCGTGCCCGCGTTCGCGCAGAGCGCCGGCCCGGCCAACCCGACGATCCCGATCCCGCGCGTCAACATCGGCATCAGCCCGGCGACCAAACCGTCCGACGTCGCCCTCTCGCTGCAGATCCTGGTCCTGCTGACGGTCGTCACGCTGGCGCCGACGCTGCTGGTGCTGCTGACCTCGTTCACCCGGATCGTCATCGTGCTCTCGTTCGTGCGGACCGCGCTTGGGACGCAGCAGGTGCCGCCGACTCAGGTGCTGGTCGGGCTCTCGCTGCTGCTGACGTTCTTCGTGATGAACCCAGTGATCAAGGACATCAACAAGAACGCGCTGCAGCCGTACCTCTCGAACAAGATCTCGCAGTCGGTCGCCGTCGACCGGGCCGCGAAACCGCTGCGCGCGTTCATGTTCAAGCAGACCCGTGAGAAGGACATCGCGCTCTTCTACTCGCTCTCGAAGGAGACGCGCCCGACGAACCAGGCCGAGGTGCCGACGTACCTGCTGGTGCCGGCGTTCGTGATCAGCGAGCTGAAGACGGCGTTCCAGATCGGCTTCGCGATCTACATCCCGTTCATCGTGATCGACATGGTCGTCGCGTCCGTGCTGCTCTCGATGGGGATGATGATGATCCCGCCGGTCATCATCTCGCTCCCGTTCAAGATCCTGATCTTCCTGTTGGTCGACGGCTGGAACCTGACCGTCGCCGCATTGTTCGCGAGCTTCCAGCGGTGACGTACGCGGCGGCGCTCTCGCTCGGCCGGGAAGCGATCTTCATCGCGCTGCTGGTCTGCGCGCCGGCGCTGCTGCTCGGCCTCGCGACGGGGCTGATCGTCTCGGTCTTCCAGGCCGTCACGCAGATCCAGGAACCGACGCTGGCGTTCATCCCCAAGATCGTCGTCGTCGCGCTGGCGATCCTCTTGTTCGGCCCGTTCATGCTGGCGCTGCTGACCGATTTCACGACGAGGGTCTTTACCGGCATACCGCAGTTCATCCAATGACTTCGCTGTTCAACGTCTTCGGGATGGGGACGGCGCAGTTCGAGACGATGCTGCTGGTGTTGGTGCGGGTGAGCTGTATGCTCGCGCTCGTGCCGATCTTCTCGCAGTCGCAGATCCCGCAGCTGGTGCGGTTCGGTCTCGGACTGCTGCTGGCGTTCGTCATCGTGCACACCGTGCCGCCGATGGCGCCGCTCGGTGGGCTCGGCGAGCTCGCGGTCGCCGTCCTGGCGCAGGCGTTCGTCGGGCTCGTGTTCGGCTTCGTCGCGTTCCTCCTGTTCACCGGGATCCAGTTCGCCGGCGAGATCATCGACGTGCAGATCGGCTTCGCGGTCGTCAACATCGTCAACCCGCTCACCTCGCAGAACGTCACCGTGATCGGAAACTTCGAGCTCGCGCTCGCGACGCTGCTCTACCTCGCCTTGGACGCGCATCACGTGCTGATCGCGGGGATCGCGGGGTCGTTCCAGCTCGTCCCGCTGCCGTTCGCCGGGACGCCCGAGCTGGTCGCCGGCGACGTGATGCGCTTCTTCGCGCAGGCGCTGTTCATCGTCTTCCAGATCGCCGCGCCGGTCGCGATCGCGCTGTTCCTGGTCAACGTGATGCTTGGGCTGATGGCGCGGGTCGCGCCGCAGATGAACGTCTTCATCGTCGGCTTCCCGATCCAGATCACGGTCGGGTTCATCATGCTGATCGTCTCGCTCCCGCTGATGGGCGCGGTCTTCCCGGCGCTGGTCGACACCCAGGCCCGCCAGCTCGACACGGTCCTGCGGGCGATGAGCCCGTCGGGCGGTCCCTCCCCGCTCCCGAGCCCCACCCCGTAGCGCGATGGCCCGCCCCGACGCCACCGAAAAAGCCACTCCGAAACGAAAGCGCGAGGCCCGCGAGCGCGGGCAGGTCCCGCGTTCGCACGATATCGGCAGCTCGGCGATCTTCATCGCGATCGTGGTCGCCCTGCACCTTGGGTTTCTGGCCGCGATCGACGCCGGCGGGCAGGCGTTCATGGTCGCGCTCACCCACGCCGGATCGCACGAAGAGCTCACGATCCGCTCGGTCGGCGGTCTGTTCGTCGCCGCCGTCCTGCCGTACACGCCGCTGCTCGGGATGGCGTTCGCGTCGGCGCTGGTGCTCGCGGTCGTCGCCAACGTGCTGCAGTTCGGACTGCTGTTCTCCCCGCAGCTGATCGTGCCGAAGTTCAGCAAGCTGAACCCGCTGAGCGGGTTCCAGCGCATTTTCTTCTCGCCGCAGACGCTGGTACAGCTCGCGAAACAGTTGCTGAAGCTGACGATCGTGATCGTGATCTGCTGGCTCGGCGTGAAGGACAACCTCACCATGCTCTACGCGCTGGCGCACGCCGCGCCGCGCGACATCATCATCGCGATCGAGGGGATCGTCTTCGGGATCGGGGTCAAGGTCGGGATCCTGCTGCTGCTGCTGGGCCTCTTCGATTACATCTGGGAACGCCGGCGGCTCGAACAGTCGCTGAAGATGACGAAGACCGAGGTGCGCGACGAGCACCGCCAGTCGGAGGGCAACCCCGAAGCGAAGAGCGCGCTGCGCCAGCGCCAGCGCGCGATGGCGCGCAAGCGCATGATGGCCGCGGTGCCGAAGGCGACCGTCGTCGTGACCAACCCGACCCACTACGCGGTGGCGCTCGAGTGGGACGACCTCAAGATGGACGCGCCGATCCTGACGGCCAAAGGCGCCGACTTGATCGCGAAGCGCATCCGCGAGCTCGCCGTCGAGCACGGCATCCCGATCCTGGAGAACCCGCCGCTCGCGCGCACCCTCTACGCCAAGGTCGCGCTGGACTCGCCCGTCCCGCCCGACCTGTACGCCGCGGTCGCGCAGATCATCGCGTTCGTCTACAAGCTAAAGAACCGAACCATCGCGTAGTTAGGGCCAAGTGCCCAACAGTGATAGGTTTTTCGGGGCAAGTCGCGTTGAGGGCGCCGATGTTCGGGAAGGGGAACGACGCCTTCGCATCGGTCACCGCGGGCGAACGCTTCGAGGCCGGGAAGTTCCGGCTCGAACCGTACGGCGGGTTCACCGGGACGACGGCGACGCTGAAGATATTCAGCGCACGGCCCGGGCGTCGGCGCACTGACGTACGGCGACGAGGCGATTCGTGAGGTCTTCGCGGTTCTCGGGCTGCGCGCCGGGACCCAACTGCTCACGCCGATCGGGACGGTGGCGCCGCACGCCTCGGTCGAGTACGACCGCCGTCTCTCGGCGACCGCGATCGGGCCGGTCTGGTACTCCGACCGGCCGGACGCGGTGTTCAACATCCCGGCCAACCAGATCGGCGGTCAGGTTCTGGACCTGACGGCCGGCGCGACCCTGCGGCTGCGGAGCGGCTTCCTTTTCAGCGTCGACTATCGCTCGCTGATCGACCGTGCCGCCGTCCAGCATCTGCTTCGGATCGGGGTTTCCACGAAGATCTAGTTAAGCCCGGGAACGGCGCCGGATCGCGCCTCACGGTGAGGCTCGCTCCGGCCGATCACTATTGCAATGTGGAGACCGTGACCTAGTGGCAACGGCCGCTCCCGCGCGCCCGAGCCTCCTCGACCGACTCGCTTCGACCTCCCATGCATGGGTGGCCGCGGCTTCAGTCGTCCTCGTGGTCCTGATGATCGTCCCGGTGCCGCCGTGGGTCCTCGACCTGCTGCTCTCGGCGAACATCACGCTGGCGCTCGTCATTCTGCTGGTCACCCTCTACACCGAGAACGCGCTGGCGTTCAGCGTCTTCCCCACGCTGCTCTTGATCGTCACGCTGTTCCGGCTCTCGCTGAACATCACGGGGACCCGCTCGATCTTGCTGCACGGTTACGCCGGGCAAGTGATCGAGGCGTTCGGCAACGTCGTCGTCGGGGGCAACTACGCGGTCGGGATCGTGATCTTCGCGATCCTGATCATCATTCAGTTCGTCGTCATCACGAACGGCGCCGGACGTGTCGCGGAGGTCGCGGCGCGGTTCACCTTGGACGCGATGCCCGGCAAGCAGCTCGCGGTCGACGCCGACCTGAACGCGGGGCTCATCACCGAGGCCGAGGCGCGCCAGCGCCGGCGGGACATCCAGCGCTCCGCCGACTTCTACGGCGCGATGGACGGTGCGTCGAAGTTCGTCCGCGGCGACGCGATCGCGGCGGTCATCATCGTCTTCGTCAACATCATCGGCGGCTTCGTCATCGGCGTTTTTCAACAGGGGATGTCGATCGTAGAGGCGCTGCAGCGCTTCACGCTGCTGACGATCGGTGAAGGGATCGTCACCCAGATCCCCGCGCTGCTGATCTCGACCGCGACCGGCATCATCGTCACGCGCGCCGCCTCCGAAGGTTCGTTCGGCGCCGACCTGTCGCGCCAGCTGGTGCAGGAGCCGCGCGCGCTGCTGATCGCCTCGGTGCTGCTCGTGCTGTTCGGGTTCTTCGGGCTGCCGCCGCTCTACATGTTCCCGCTCGCGGCGGTCGTCTTCGCGCTGTTCCTGCGCCAGCGCAACGCGCACAAGGTTGCGGCGATGAAGGCCGGCGGCAAGGGCATCGCGGGCCAGCCCGGTGCGACCGGGATCGGCGGCTCCGGGCAGCCCGCGATCAAGCCGGCCGAGTCGGTCGTCCCGCTGCTCTCGTATGACCCGATGGAGCTGGAGATCGGCTTCGGCCTGATCCCGCTGGTCGACGTCTCACAGGGCGGCGATCTGCTCGAGCGCATTACGATGATCCGCCGCCACGCCGCGCGCGAGCTCGGGATCGTCGTGCCGCCGATACGCGTGCGCGACAACTTGCAACTGAAGCCCTCGACGTACGTCGTGAAGATCTACGGGTTGGAGGTCGCGCGCGCCGAGGTGATGGTCTCGCGGCTGCTCGCGATGAACCCCGGTACCGCGACCAACGGGATCGACGGCATTCCGACGACCGAGCCCGCGTTCGGCCTCCCGGCGCTGTGGATCGCGGAGAGCGCGCGCGGCGACGCGGAGATGGCCGGCTACACCGTCATCGATCCGACCTCGGTGATCGCCACGCATCTGACCGAGATCATCAAGACGCATGCGCCGGATCTGCTCGGTCGCCAAGAGACCTCGGCGCTGCTCGACAACGTGAAGCAGCACTATCCGGTCGTCGTCGAAGAGCTGATCCCCAACCTGCTCACCGTCGGCGAGGTGCAGCGCGTCCTCCAAAACCTGCTGCGCGAGCGCATCCCGATCCGCAACCTGCTGCTGATCCTGGAGAACCTGGCCGACGGAGCGCGCGTGTCGAAGGAAGTCGACTACCTGACCGAACGCGTCCGCGCCGCCATGGCGCGCCACATCTGCGCCGAGTACGCGGAGAACGGTCTGCTCTCCGTGATCACCGTCGACCCGCGGCTCGAGACGCTGCTCGGCGAAGCGGTGCGCCGCGGCGAAGACGCATACGCGTTGCTCGACCCCGGCACGGTCGCCAAGATCTACGCCTCGCTCACCGCGCGCGTGCAGGAGGCCCAGCAAGGCGGCCTGCAGCCGATCGTGCTGACCTCGCCCGGTACGCGCCTCGCGCTCAAGCGGCTCACCGAGCGCGCCGCGCCGTCGCTGGTCGTGCTCTCGTACAGCGAGATCGCCTCCGGCTTGCGGGTCGAGTCGATCGGCCAGATCTCGACGACCGAAGAGGCCCGCGAACCCGTGGGAGCGCCGGCCTGATGCTGCGCATGTTGGGATTCGGCCCGAAGCCGATGGCGAATCAGCTCAAGCTGAAGCTGCCGCAGCTCAACAGTTTCGTCGACCTGACGATCACCGGCGGCGGCCCGCGCGGTTCGGTCTGTGTCGAAGGGCTGAACGAGCGCAGCCTTACCGTCGGCTCGCTGCCCGGAACGAAGCCCGGCGGGACCGGCGTGTTCTCGTACAGCAACACCGTCGGCCGCTTCCGCTTCACCGCGAAGTGTACGGAGCTGCGCGGCGGCAACGCCCTCTTCGCGATCCCCGAGCGGATCGAGACCCTGCAAGTCTTCTCCGGCGCGCAGCAGCGCTCCGCCGTGCGCATCGACGCCACCGTCCCCGCCCAATGGCGCTTCGCGCCGAACAGTAAAGGGACCGGCGACTACGTGCGCGGCTCGCTCACCGACATCAGCCGCTCCGGCGCTTCGCTGATCGTCGACCGCGAGGTGAAGAAGGGGACGTTCATCGAGGCGCGCTTCAACGTCAGCACGGCGGCTGCGCCGCTCGTGCTCCTCGGTGAGATCATGCGCAGTTCCGCCATCGAATCGTCGAAGAGACTATCGTTGGGTCTTCGTTTCCACGGCGTCAAGCCCGAAGAAGACCGGGCAATCATGGAGTTCATCAACAAGCGGCAAGCCGAACGGCGAAACCGCGGCCTGGCCTGAGGGGGAAAACGTACAAGGATGAGCGCGAAGCGAGTTCTCATCGTCGATGACGCAGTCGTCATGCGGATGATGATCAAAGGGATCCTGAGCAAGAACGGCTACGAGGTGGTCGGCGAGGCGCAGAACGGCGTCGAGGCGGTCGAGAAGTACCGCGCGCTCGTGCCGGACCTCGTCACGATGGACATGGTGATGCCCGAGATGGACGGGATCACGGCGGTCAAGCAGATCGTCGCGGTCGATCCGAACGCGCGGATCATCATGTGCACCTCGATGGGCCAGCAGGCGCTGGTCGTCGAGGCGATCCAGGCCGGTGCGAAGTCGTTCATCACCAAGCCGTTCCAGCCGCCGAAGATCCTCGAAACGATCCAGAAGGTGCTGGCATGACGCACTCCCTGACCCTGAGCGACCTCCAGCGCGACGCGCTCAAGGAAGTCGGCAACATCGGTGCGGGGCACGCCGCGACGGCGCTCTCGCAGCTCCTGAACACGACGGTCAAGCTCGCCGAGCCGACGATCGACGTGCTCAAGTTCCGCGACCTCTCGAACCGCATCGGCCACCCGGACCGCAGCGTCGCCGCACTTCACATGTACATCCGCGGCGAAGCGCCGGGCCAGATGGTCGTGCTGTTCGACCGCGATCAGGCGCAAGAATTCGTCAACCGTTTCATCAAGCGGATCATCGGCGACATCCAGATCTTCGACTCGATCATCGACTCGACGCTCAAGGAGCTCGGCAACATCATCGCCGGCTCGTACCTCACCGCGCTCATCTCGCTGACCGGGATCAACCTGCTGCCATCGGTGCCGACGCTCTCGTACGGCACGATCCAGGCGGCGTTCCGCACGCTGATGTCGATCCTGCCCGATCAGGACGTCTTCCTGATCGAATCGCAATTCCTCGACAAGGACAAGGCCGTCTCGGGCCAGTTCATCCTGATCCCGGAGACCGGCTCGCTGGAGCCGTTGCTCTCGGTGTTCGGGGTCGAGTAGACCGTAGAAACCGCGTAGGAAACAATGCCGGCCGACGATTTCTTCGACCGAACCGAGTTCGTCCAGTACTTCCGCGACGAGACGGACGAATTGCTCCAATCGATCGAAGGCGATCTGCTGCGCCTCGAGCAGTTCGTCGATGGCGACGCGGTCGACGGCGAGCTGGTGAACTCGCTGTTCCGCGCGCTGCACACGATCAAGGGCAGCGCGGGGATGCTGCAGTTCACCGCCGTTCAGCAGGTCGCGCACAAGCTCGAGAACGTCTTCGATCTGCTGCGCAGAGACCGCATGCCGCTGACCGAAGGCGGGATCACGCTGCTGTTCGATGGCCGCGACGTGCTGACCGCGCTGGTGCGCGCCGCCGTCGGCGGCGGCGAGCCGCCGGCCGGCGTCGACGAGTACGTCGAGCGGCTCGACGCGTTCGCCAGCGTCTACGATGCGACCGCGCAGGCGATCGAAGGCCCGCGCACCGAGGACGCGGACGACGATTTGCGCCCGCTCGACGCGTCGCAGGTCAGCGCGTTCGAAGCCGAGGTCGAGCGCCTACTGGCCGAAGCCGAGCGGCGCCGCAAGGAGATCGGAAGAGCGTCGTGTAGGGAAAGAGTGTAGATCTCGGTGGTCGCCGT